>DASTGH010000282.1:0-8518 GCA_035719345.1 Anaeromyxobacteraceae bacterium | reverse complement strand
CGGCTGCTTCACCGGCCTCGCGCTCCTCGCCTGGAGCGCGCGCGACGGCCGCTGGCGCCCCTCGACGGCGCTGCGCTGGAGCGCGGGGCTCCTGGCCATCGCGCTCGCCGCGCGCGTCGTGCTCGAGCTCGACGCGCCGAGCTTCCACCTGTGGCTGGGCCTCGCCTGCGCCGCCTTCATGGCTGGCGTCCTCACGTGGGCGGTCGCGGCATTACGCAGTGCGGCATGAGCCCCGGCGGGTGACGGCCGACGTTGGGGTGCCCCAACCCGCCGCTGGCTGCGCTACGCTCGCGGGGCTCACCTCGCTCGCTTGACTCGCAGCAGGGCGAGGCCCTGGACGGCGCGTCATCCCGGCTGCGACTACCTTGTCCTCACACGGAGGGGGTCCTTCGATGGCGAACGAGGCGCTCAAGAATCCGCAGCCCGTGCCGCGCGGCGAGACGCCGGCGGCGCCCGCACGCGCCGAGCACCCGACCTACTCGCGCGAGGACATCGCCCGCGTGCTGGCGGCGCGGGAGCGGTGGTCGCAGGAGGAGCTGGCGGAGGTCCTGGCGAAGCTGCCGCGCCGGAAGGAGGCGTTCAGCACGGACTCGGGGATCCCCATCCCCGACGTCGTGGACGCCGGGCACCGCCGCGAGGAGGACGCCGTCCGCGACATCGGGTACCCCGGGCAGTACCCGTTCACCCGCGGTCCGCAGCCCACCATGTACCGCGGCCGGCTCTGGACCATGCGCCAGTTCGCCGGCTTCGGCTCGCCGGAGGACACGAACCAGCGCTTCAAGTACCTCCTCGCGCACGGCATGCACGGGCTCTCCACCGCCTTCGACATGCCCGCGCTCATGGGCTACGACCCCGACCACTCCATGAGCCGCGGCGAGGTGGGGAAGGAGGGCGTCTCGGTCGCGACGCTGCGCGACATGGAGGTGCTCTTCGACGGCATCCCCCTCGGCGAGGTCACGACCTCGATGACGATCAACGCCACGGCGTCGATCGCGCTCGCCATGTACGTCGCCGTCGGCGAGGCGCAGGGCGTGCCGCGGGCGAAGCTGGGCGGCACCATCCAGAACGACATGCTGAAGGAGTACATCGCGCAGAAGGAGTGGGTCGTCCCGCCCCGTCCCGCCGTGCGCATCGTCCGCGACATGATCGCGTTCTGCGCGCAGGAGATGCCGCGCTGGAACCCGGTCTCGATCAGCGGCTACCACATCCGCGAGGCCGGGGCGACGGCGGTGCAGGAGCTGGCCTTCACGCTCGCCGACGGCATCGAGTACGTGCAGCAGTGCGTGGACTCCGGCCTCGACGTCGACGCGTTCGCGCCGCGCCTCTCCTTCTTCTGGGACCTCCACAACGACTTCTTCGAGGAGGTGGCCAAGTTCCGCGCCGCGCGCCGAATCTGGGCCCGTACCATGAAGGAGCGGTTCGGGGCGAGGCGGAAGGAGTCGCTGCTCCTGCGCACGCACGCCCAGACGGCCGGCGTCTCGCTCACCGCGCAGCAGCCCTACAACAACGTGGTGCGCACCGCGCTGCAGGCGTTCGCCGGGGTGCTGGGGGGGACGCAGTCCCTGCACACGAACTCGCTCGACGAGACCTATGCGCTCCCCACCGAGGAGGCGGTCACCATCGCGCTCCGCACCCAGCAGATCATCGCGCACGAATCGGGCGCCGACCGCGTCGTCGACCCGCTCGGCGGCAGCTGGTACGTGGAGTGGCTCACCGACGAGATGGAGCGGCGCGCGCTCGAGCACATCCGCCGCATCGACGCCATGGGCGGGATGATCCGGGCGGTGGAGGAGGGATATCCGCAGCGGGAGATCGCCGAGAGCGCCTACCGCTGGCAGCGGGACGTGGAGAGCGGCGAGCGCGTGATCGTGGGCGTGAACGCGTTCCGGGTGGAGGGGGAGGAGCCCATCTCCATCCTCAAGATCGACGAGACGGTGGCCCGGGCGCAGGTGGAGCGGCTCC
The DNA here is from genome assembly GCA_035719345.1 of Anaeromyxobacteraceae bacterium. Classification (GTDB taxonomy): domain Bacteria; phylum Myxococcota; class Myxococcia; order Myxococcales; family Anaeromyxobacteraceae; genus Anaeromyxobacter_A. Next base: position 6,556 of record DASTGH010000282.1, on the reverse strand, counting down.
GCGCCGTGAAGGCGTCGCGCGCCGGCGAGCGGGTGAAGGCGGCGCTCGAGGCGGTGGAGCGGGCGTGCAAGGAGGGCACGAACGTCATGCCGCCCATCCTCGAGGCCGTGAAGGCGTACGCCACGCTGGGCGAGATCTCGGACGTGTTCCGGAAGGCGTTCGGCGCCTACCGGGAGGACGGCAGGTTCTAGGGCGGGCGCCGGCCCGGACGCTGGCGAGGAGCGCCGAGGTGGTGTAGGACATGCCGACGGATCACCCTGCGGGAGAGCCGAGATGAGCCCGACGCCGGATCGCAAGCTCCGCATCATCGTCGCCAAGCCGGGCCTCGACGGCCACGACCGCGGCGCGAAGATCATCGCCCGCGCGCTCCGCGACGCGGGCTTCGAGGTCATCTACACCGGGCTGCACCAGACGCCGGAGATGATCGCCGCCGCCGCCATCCAGGAGGACGTGGACGCGGTCGGGCTCTCCATCATGTCCGGCGCGCACATGACGCTCTTCCCGGCGGTCATCGAGCTGCTCAGGGAGAAGGACGCGAGCGACGTGGTCGTCTTCGGAGGCGGCATCATCCCGCAGGACGACGTGCCCCGGCTGAAGGAGAAGGGCGTGGCCGAGGTGTTCCTGCCCGGCTCCTCGACGCAGGCCATCATCGAGTGGATCCGGCAGCACATCCGCCCGCGCGCCGAGGCGGCCTGAAGGGCAGCGCCATCGAGCTCGTCGCACGCGCTGCTCCGGCCGGCGAGGCGGTGGGCGCGGCCCGGTAGCGCACGGCGTTCAGGCCCGCGCGGACGGGAGCGGATCCATCGCCTCGAGGAGCGGGAAGATCCGCACGAGGTCGCGCGCCTGCTGCGCGTAGGACGCCGGCCGCGCCACGAAGAGCGCCACGTCCGGATCGCCGGCGAGCAGGCCGTCGGTGTCGAGCGCGCAGAGCAGGTCCTCCACCTCGCGGGTCAGGGACTCGGCCGTGGCGCGCACGAGCAGCGTCACCCGCCCGCGGGCGCGGCGCAGGCCCTCGACCACCCGGCCGAAGCTGGAGGTGCCGTCGAGCATGCGACGCCGCCGGTCGTGGACCGTCCCGACCCCGTCCAGCGTCACCTGCACGCGCCCGATGCCGGCGAGGGCGAGGCGCTCCGGGTCGACGTCGGCGAGGAGCGAGCCGTTCGTGATGAGGTGGCCGGCATAGGCGACGCCTCGCGCGGCGCAGCGGCGCCGCACGTCCGCGGAGAGCGCGACCACGGCGTCGACGTCGAGCAGCGGCTCCCCCCCGTAGAGGGCGAGGTCGAGCGCATCGGCCCGCTCCTCGTCGACGCGCGCCAGGATGCCGGCCGAGAGCGACTCGAGGAGGCTCGGCGTGAGGAGGGCGGCGTGCGGCGAGGCGCCGTCGCATCCCTCGCATGCCATGTTGCAGGGGAGGTGGAGGTCGACGAGGCACACCGAGCGGCCCGCCACCCGATCCTCGGCGCCCTCGGCACGGCACCGGAGATCCTCCTCGAACACCACGCGCATCCACGTCCTCCTGGGGGGCTCCCGGCCCTCGCACTGACGCTGTGTACGCCTCGCCGCATCGGCCTTGACCGAGGTCACGTCCGCACGCGGTCAATTCGGGGACCCCAGGGCCGGGGGACGGCGCCGTTCTGACCCGCGTCCGGTGGACGCGGCGCCGGCGCCGGTCCGGCGAGGGCCACGCCCGCGCCGCGGGGCGTCGTTACATTCCGTCCATGGCTCAGCGGATCACCGTCTACGAGGTGGGGCCACGCGACGGCCTGCAGAACGAGGCGGCGGTGGTCCCGACCGGCGAGAAGCTGCGGCTCATCGAGCTGCTCGCCGACGCCGGGGTCCCGCGCATCGAGGCGACGAGCTTCGTGTCGCCGCGCTGGATCCCGGGGCTCTCCGACGCCGACTCCATCGTGGAGCACCTGCCCGCCCGCGCGGGCGTCGGCTACGTCGCGCTCGTCCCGAACGCGAAGGGCCTCGACCGCCTGCTGCGCGCGCGGGCGCGCGCCGAGTCCGGCACGCCGCAGGTGGACGCGGCCGTCTTCCTCTCCGTCTCCGAGACGCACAACAAGAAGAACGTGAACAAGACGGTGGAGGAGACGTTCGCCGCCTTCGACGAGGTCATCGGGCCCGCCATCGCGCAGGGGGTGCGGGTGCGGGGTTACGTGTCGACGGCCTGGGGATGCCCGTACGAGGGCGCGGTCGAGCCGGAGCGCGCCGTGGCGGTCGCCGACCGGCTCCTGCGCATGGGGTGTTACCAGGTGTCGCTCGGCGACACCATCGGCGTCGGCACGCCCAACCAGACGCGTCGCCTCCTCGAGCTCCTGCTGGCACGCGCCCGCCCCGAGCAGCTCGCGCTCCACATGCACGACACCCGCGGCACCGCGCTCGCCAACGTGCTCGTCGGCCTGGAGGCGGGGCTCACCACCTTCGACGCCTCGGTCGGCGGGCTGGGCGGGTGCCCGTACGCTCCGGGCGCGTCCGGCAACCTGGCCACCGAGGACCTCGTCTACATGCTCCACGGCATGGGATACGAGACCGGCATCCGCTGGCCGCTCCTCATCCTCGCCGGCGAGGTCGCGCAGCGGCTCGTCGGGCGAAAGCTGCCGGGCAAGGCGCTGCAGGCGGAGCTGGGGTCGCGGACACTCCTCGCGGGGGCGTGACCGCCGCCGCGCCGCGGCGCCCGCGCCGTCGCGAACGCCTCAGGAATCCCTGGCTTCGGGCGAAACGGCTCGTTACCGTGCGAGCGGCCGTCCCACGTCATCGGAGCCCCTCCATGGAGTGGATCGTCGAGGATCGCGGCGAGGTCGAGGTGTGGACGATCGACGGCGACGCGCGCCGAAACTCGATCACCATGGCCATGCTCGCCGGCCTCCACGCCGAGCTGGCGCGGGCGGCGGAGAAGCGGACACTGCGCTGCGTCGTGCTCACCGGCGCGGGCAGCCGCGCCTTCTGCGCCGGCGCCGACCTCAAGGAGCGCGCCCGGATGTCGGCGGAGCAGGTGCACGCGTTCCACGGCGACCTTCGCGCCGCGCTGCGCGGGGTCGAGAGCTCGCCGAAGGTCTTCGTCGCCGCCCTGAACGGCGCGGCGCTGGGTGGCGGGCTGGAGCTGGCGCTGGCGTGCGACCTGCGCATCATGTCGGCCTCCGCGGAGCTGGGGCTGCCCGAGGTCGGGCTCGGCATCATCCCGGGCGGCGGCGGCACGCAGCGCCTGGCGCGCGCCATCGGCGTGGCCCGCGCCAAGGACCTCGTCCTCACCGCGCGCCGCATCGACGCCGTCGAGGCGCTCGCCTACGGGCTCGTCACGCGCGCGGCGCCGCCGGAGAAGCTGCGCGACGCGGCGCTGGCCATGGCCGGGGAGGTGGCGCGCAACGCGCCCGTCTCCCTGCGCCAGGCGAAGCGCGCCATCGACGGCGGGTTCCACCTGCCGCTGGAGGAGGCGCTCGACCTCGAGAACCGGATGTACCAGGACTGCCTCGCCACCAGGGACCGGCAGGAGGCGCTCAGGGCCTTCGCCGAGAAGCGGCGCCCCGTCTTCACGGGAGAGTGAATGGCCGACCACGAGAGCCTGCTCCCCGACGAGCGCATCGCGAGGGAGCTGGAGCGCGTCCGCAAGGGCGGCGCCGAGCGGTACCACCGCAAGAACGCCGAGCAGCGGAAGCTCTTCGCCCGCGACCGGCTGAAGCTGCTCCTCGACGAGGGCTCGTTCGTGGAGGACGGCGCGCTCGCCAACGGGCTCGACCCGGAGCTGCCCGCCGACGGCGTCGTGACCGGTATCGGCACGGTCGAGGGGCGCGCCGTCGCGGTGATGGCCAACGACTCGACCGTCAAGGCGGGGAGCTGGGGCAAGCGCACCGTCGAGAAGATCGTGCGCATCCAGGAGACGGCGCGCGCGCAGCGGCTGCCGCTCTTCTACCTCGTCGACTCGGCCGGCGCGCGCATCACCGACCAGGTCGAGATGTTTCCCGGCCGCCGCGGGGCGGGGCGGATCTTCTGGAACGAGGTGAACCTCTCCGGCGTCGTGCCGCAGATCTGCCTGCTCTTCGGCCCGAGCGCGGCCGGCGGCGCGTACATCCCGGCCTTCTGCGACGTCGTCTTCATGGTGGACGGGAACGCCTCCATGTACCTCGGCTCGCCGCGGATGGCGGAGATGGTCATCGGCGAGAAGGTGACGCTGGAGGAGATGGGTGGCGCCCGCATGCACTGCTCGGTCTCGGGCTGCGGCGACTTCCTCTGCGCGAGCGAGGAGGAGGCGATCGCCCAGGCGCGGCGGTACTTCGCCTTCATGCCGCGCAGCCACCGGGAGCTCCCGCCCATGGCGCCGCCGCGGCCGCCGAAGGCCGGCCGCGGCATCGACCAGATCGTCCCGCTCGACCAGAACAAGCCCTTCGACATGCTCGAGATCGTCCACGCCATCGTGGACGAGGGCTCGTTCCTCGAGGTGAAGAAGCTGTGGGCGGGCGAGCTCGTCACCGGCCTCGCCCGCATCGCCGGCCGGGCGGTGGGCGTCCTCGCCAACCAGCCCAGGGTGAAGGGCGGGGTCCTCTTCGTCGACTCCGCCGACAAGGCGGCCCGCTTCATCTGGCTGTGCGACGCGTTCCACGTGCCGCTGCTGTACCTGGCCGACGTGCCCGGGTTCATGATCGGGACCAGGGTGGAGAAGGCGGGCATCATCCGCGCCGGCGCGAAGATGATCAGCGCGGTCTCGGAGGCGAGCGTGCCGCGCATCTCGGTCGTGGTGCGCAAGGCGTACGGCGCGGGGCTCTACGCCATGGACGGGCCCGGCTTCACGCCGTCGTGCTGCCTGGCCCTGCCCCAGGCCATGATCGCGGTGATGGGGCCGGAGGCGGCGGTGAACGCCGTCTTCTTCAACAAGATCCAGGAGAAGCCGGAGGCGGAGCGGGCCGCCTACGTGAAGGAGCTGCGCGACGAGTACAAGAAGGACATCGACATCGAGAAGCTGGCTGCCGAGCTGGTCGTGGACGCCGTCGTCCCGGGGCGCGAGCTGCGCGGCGAGCTCGAGCGGCGCTTCGCCTACTACGCCCAGGGGTACGAGCCGCCGCGCGAGCGGAAGCGCGGCGTGCTCCCCGTCTAGTCGGAGACCGATGATTCTCTTGGACGCGAGCGAAGCGAGCGCGCCGGGGCGCTGTCGCACGAGCGGCGAAGGCCGCGTTCGGCAGCGCACGGGACCCGGCGGCGGGAGTGGGGCCCCAGCCAGCTTCGCTGGAAGGGGCGAGGGCGGAGCCCTCGTGTAGCGGAGGTCGGCATGGACTTCAGGCTCAACGACGAGCAGCTCCACCTGCAGCGCACGGTGCGCGACTTCTGCGAGGCGGAGGTGAAGCCGCACGCCCGGCGCTGGGACGAGACGGGCGAGTTCCCGGCGGCGACGGTGAAGGCGCTCGGCGAGCTCGGCCTCCTCGGGATGACCGTGCCCGAGCGCTACGGCGGTGCCGAGCTGGGCGCGGTCGAGGTCTCCATCGTGGTGGAGGAGGTGGCGCGGTACGACGGCTCGCTCGCGCTCACGGTGGCGAGCCACAACGGGCTCGGGACCGGGCACCTCCTCCGCTTCGGCTCCGAGGGGCTGAAGGAGCGCTACCTTCCGGACATGGCGAGCGGCCGGAAGCTCGCCGCCTGGGGCCTGACCGAGCCCGGCTCGGGCTCCGACGCCGCCGGGATGCGGAGCACGGCGGCGAGGAAGGGCGACCGCTGGATCCTGAACGGCTCGAAGACGTTCATCACCCAGGGCTCGGTGGGTGACGTGTTCGTGGTGCTGGCGGTGACGGCGCCGGAGCGGAAGCAGAAGGGCATCACCGCCTTCCTGCTGGAGAAGGGGTGGAAGGGGTTCACGCAGCGCCCCATCCACGGGAAGCTCGGGATGCGCTCGTCGGACACGGCCGAGCTGCACTTCGAGGACGTGGAGGTGCCGGACGAGCACCGCGTGGGCGACGTGGATCAGGGGTTCCTGAACACGCTCGCCATCCTCGACCGCGGCCGCATCAGCATCGGCGCGCTGGCGGTGGGGCTCGGCCGCGGGGCGCTGGAGGAGGCGCGGGCCTACGCCAAGGATCGAAAGGCGTTCGGGAAGCCCATCGCGGACTTCCAGGCCATCGCCTTCATGCTGGCCGACATGGCGACGGAGATCTCCGCCGCACGGCTCCTCGTCCAGCGCGCCGCCGCGCTGTGCGACGCCGGCCAGCCGTTCTCGCGAGCGGCGTCGATGGCGAAGCTCTTCGCCAGCGAGGCCGCCATGCGGGCGACGACGAAGGCGATCCAGATCCACGGTGGATACGGCTACACCCGCGACTTCCCCGTGGAGCGGTTCTTCCGCGACGCGAAGCTGTGCGAGATCGGGGAGGGGACGAGCGAGGTGCAGCGGATGGTGATCGCGCGGGACGTCCTGCGCTGAAGGTGGCTCGGACGCGGCGCGAGGACGCTGATCCCAGGATCAGCGGTGCGCAGCTCGAGCGGCTGCTGGCGTGGCCGGAGGTCGAGGCACCTCACGCGGCCGGCGCGCCCTCGACCCGGAGCGACAGCTGGCCCGGCGCCGTCTCGGTGAGCTCCC
>DASTGH010000281.1:0-2833 GCA_035719345.1 Anaeromyxobacteraceae bacterium | reverse complement strand
GCTCAAGGCCGACGTCGCGTCCAACACCGCGCGCAAGTGGTTCGACGAGAACGGCGTGGACGCGGTGGTCGACCTCGTCTCGTCCTCGACGGCGCTCGCGGCGATGCCCGTCGCGGCGGAGAAGAAGCGCATCCTGCTGCTCTCCGGGCCGGGCACGACCGCCATCACCGGCGACAAGTGCAACGCCTACACCGTTCACTACACGTACAACAACTGGGCGCTCGCCAACGGCACCGGCCGCGAGGTGGTGAACACCGGCGGCAAGAGCTGGTTCTTCATCACCGCCGACTACGCCTTCGGGAAGTCGCTGGAGGAGGACACGTCCAAGGTGGTGAAGGAGGCCGGCGGCCAGGTGCTCGGCTCGGCGCGCTACCCGTCGCCCGGCACCACCGACTTCTCCTCCTACGTGCTCCAGGCGCAGTCGTCGGGGGCGCAGATCATCGGCCTCGCCAACGCCGGCGCCGACACCGTGAACTCCATCAAGGCGGCGAACGAGTACGGGCTCACCAAGAGCCAGAAGCTGGCCGGGCTCCTCATCTTCCTCTCCGACATCCACAGCCTGGGGCTCCAGACGGCGAAGGGGCTCTACGCCACCACCGCCTTCTACTGGGACCGGGACGAGGCGAGCCGGGCCTGGGCGAAGAAGTTCCAGAACCACCCCGACAACAAGAAGAAGGCGATGCCGACGATGGTGCAGGCGGGCGTGTACTCGTCGGTCATGCACTACCTGAAGGCGGTGCAGGCGGCGGGCACCGACGACTCCGACGCGGTCATGGCCAAGATGCGCGAGACGCCGGTGAACGATTTCTTCGCCAAGAACGGCCGCATCGGGCCGGATGGGCTGCACCGGCACGAGATGTTCCTGGTGCAGGTGAAGGATCCGTCGGAGTCGAAGTACCCGTGGGACTACTACAAGATCCTGAAGACCATCCCGGCGGAGCAGGCGTTCCCGAGCGTGGAGGCGCAGAAGTGCGCGGTCGCGAGCGCGAAGAAGTAGGAGCGGCGCCCTTCGACTCCGAGCGCGCTACGCTCAGGGCGACCCTTCGACTCCGCACCCGCTGCGCGGGTGCTACGCTCAGGGCGAGCGGGCTGGGGACCCGTCCGTTCGCGCTGAGCGTAGGCGAGCGGAGCGAGCCGTAGTCGAAGCGCGCCCGGTCCACCATGCCCGCCCTCTTCGGCCAGCTCCTCCTCGGCCTCATCAACGGCTCGTTCTACGCGCTGCTCTCGCTCGGGCTGTCGATCATCTTCGGCCTGCTCAACATCGTGAACTTCGCGCACGGCGCGTTCTACATGATGGGCGCGTTCGCGGCCTGGATCGCGCTCGACAGCCTCGGCATCGGATACTGGCCGGCGTTGCTGCTCGCGCCGGCGGTGGTGGGGCTCCTCGGGATCGTCGTCGAGCGCACCATGCTGCGGCGCCTCTACCAGCTCGACAACCTCTACGGCCTGCTCCTCACCTTCGGGCTCACGCTCGTGGTCGAGGGGCTCTTCCACGAGCGCTACGGGAACTCGGGGAGCCCTTACCCCGTCCCGGCGCTGCTGCAGGGCGGCGTCCGGCTGCCGTTCATGTACCTGCCGCTCTACCGCGGGTGGGTGGTGGTGGTCTCGCTCCTCGTCTGCTTCGCCTGCTGGCTCGTCATCGACCGCACCAAGCTCGGCAGCTACCTGCGCGCCGGGACCGAGAACCCGCGGCTCGTCCAGGCGTTCGGCGTGAACGTGCCGCTCATGTTCACCATCACCTACGGCTTCGGCGTGGCGCTGGCCGCGTTCGCCGGGGTGATGGCGGCGCCCGTCTACCAGGTGTCGCCGGCGATGGGCTCGAACCTCATCATGATCGTCTTCGCGGTCGTCGTGATCGGCGGGATGGGCTCGATCCTCGGGTCGATCCTGACCGGCGTCGGGCTCGGGGTGATCGAGGGGCTCACGCGCTGGCTGTGGCCGCCCGCCTCGTCGGTGGTGGTCTTCGTCATCATGGCGATCGTGCTGCTGGTCCGCCCGGCCGGGCTCTTCGGGAGGGCCCGGTGAGCGGCGCCGTGCCGGAGGAGGCGCTCCGCTCCGGCGCGAGCGTGGGCTGGTCGCCGGCGCGCGTCCGCCTCGGCTTCGCCGTCATGGCCGCGGCCGGCCTCGTCCTGCCGTTCTTCATCTACCCCGTCTTCATCATGAACGTGCTCTGCCTGGCGCTGTTCGCGAGCGCGTTCAACCTGCTCCTCGGCTACGCCGGGCTGCTCTCCTTCGGCCACGCCGCCTTCCTCGGCTCGGCCGGCTACCTCTGCGGCCAGGCGCTCAAGGTGTGGGGGTGGACGCCGGAGCTGGCGATCCTGCTCGGGACGGCCCTGGCCGCCGTGCTCGGGCTCATCATCGGCGGGCTCGCCATCCGCCGCTCGGGCATCTACTTCGCCATGATCACGCTCGGGCTCGCCCAGGTGATCTACTTCCTGGCGGTGCAGCTCCCGTTCACGGGTGGTGACGACGGGCTGCAGGGCGTGCCGCGCGGCAAGCTGCTCGGGCTCCTGCCGCTCGACGGCAACCTGCCCATGTACTACTTCACCTACGCCGTCTTCCTCGTCGGCTTCTTCGCCGTCTACCGCACCATCCACTCGCCGTTCGGCCACGTGCTGCGCGCCATCCGCGAGAACGAGGCGCGCGCGCTGTCGCTCGGGTACGACGTCGACCGCTACAAGCTCATGGCCTTCGTGCTCTCGGCGGCGCTCTCCGGGCTGGCCGGCGCCACCAAGGCGGTCGTCTTCCAGTTCGAGTCGCTCACCGACGTGCACTGGCACAAGTCGGGCGAGGTGGTCCTCATGACGCTCCTCGGCGGCATGGGGACGGTGAT
>DASTGH010000280.1:0-2757 GCA_035719345.1 Anaeromyxobacteraceae bacterium | reverse complement strand
CCACCTTCCTCGCGGTGGGTCGGTGCCGAGGCGCCTTCGCGAGGAGCGCTCCCACCAGCTCCGCAAGGGCCCGCGGCACCCCGGGCTCCGCCAGCGGGGGCGCCGGCTCGTGCAGGATCCGCCGGACGGTCTCGAGGTCCTCGTCCACCCGGAACGGGTGCGCCCCGCCGAGCGCCTCGTGCAGCACCACGCCGAGCCCGAAGAGATCCGCCGCGGGGCCCAGCCGCCGCCCACGCAGCACCTCGGGCGCCGCGTAGGCGGCCCGGCGCAGCGCGCCAACGTCGCCGGGCTCGGGCGCGGACGAGGGGAACGCGGTGGCGAGCGCGGCGCGGCCGCCGGCGAGGACGATGGCGTCCGGCCGGACCGCGCCGTGCGCGTCGCCCCGGCGGTGCAGCCCGGCGAGCGCGGACGCGAGGTCCGCCGCCAGCGCCGCCGCCTCCGCCGGCGCGAGCGGACCCGAAGCCAGCCGCGCCTCCAGCGTCGTCCGATCCCTGCGCGGCGTCACGGGACGACGATAGGGACGCCGCCGGCCTCCCGGACCGTCCTGTTTGGAGCCCGCCGACGGGCGGCTACTCGTCGACGACGCGGTCCGTCCGGCGGATCCCGAGCAGGTAGGGCTCGATGAACTGCTGCAGGTCGCCGTCGAGGACGTCGTCCACCTTGCCCGACTCCACGCCGGTGCGCAGGTCCTTCACCATGCGGTAGGGCGCGAGCACGTAGCTGCGGATCTGCGAGCCGAAGTCGATGTCCTTCTTGGCCGCCTCCTGCGCGTCGAGCACGGCCTGACGCTTCTTCTCCTCGTACTCGTAGAGGCGGGAGCGCAGGATCTTCCACGCCATGGAGCGGTTCTTCTGCTGGCTGCGCTCGTTCTGCATGGCGACGACGATCCCGGTGGGGAGGTGCGTGAGGCGGACGGCCGAGTCGGTCTTGTTCACCTTCTGGCCGCCGGCGCCCGAGGACCGGTACGTGTCGACGCGGACGTCCGCCTCCTTGATGTCGATGACGATGTCGTCCTCGATCTCGGGCGTGACGTCCACGGCGGCGAAGCTCGTCTGCCGCCGCGCGTTCTGGTCGAACGGGCTGATGCGGACGAGGCGGTGCACGCCCTTCTCCGCCTTGAGGAAGCCGTAGGCGTGATCGCCACGCGCGATGAACGACGCGGAGGAGACCCCCGCCTCCTCCCCCGCGACCAGGCTCGCCGGCTCGACCTCCCAGGCCCGCCGCTCGCAGTAGCGCATGTACATCCGGTAGAGCATGGCGGCCCAGTCCATCGCCTCCACGCCGCCTGCGCCGCTCTTCACCTCGACGATGGCGTTGGCCCGGTCGTGCGGGCCGGAGAGCATCTTCTCGAACTCGAGGCTCGCCACGAGCTCGTCGACGCTGGCCGCCTGCTCCGCCGCCTCGGCGCGCGCGGCGTCGTCCTTCGCCTCCTCGGCCAGCTCGTGGAGGACCTTCGCGTCGTCGAGCGCGCGGGCCGCCCGATCGAACGCGGCGACGGAGGCGTCGAGCCCCGCCTTCTCCTTCAGCAGCCCCTGCGCCCTGGCGTTGTCGTTCCAGAACGCGCCGTCCTCGGAGAGCCGCGCGATCTCCGCGGCGCGGCTCCGCTTCCGCTCGACGTCAAAGCGACCCCCTGAGCGCGGCGAGGCGCTGGCCGAGGTCGTCGAGGAGCTGGGAGGTCGGAGCGGGCATGGTGAACCCGGGGTCTCAGGCGGGTCGCGAGCCGCGGCGGAGGAGCGCGAGCCCGAGCGCGGCGACGGTGAAGAGCGCGGCGGCCCCCGCGAAGAGGTCGCCGACTGTAGTGTAGAGGGTGCGGCCGCGCAACAGCGGCACGTCCCCGACGAGGAGCCGCGGCGGCTCGTCCGGATCGGCCGCCAGGTCGGGGTCGACCGGCCCGACCGGCAGCGCGCCGGGCCGGACCTCGCCCGTCGGGTCGATGAGCGCCGTCACGCCGGCGTAGGCCGGCCTCGCCACCGCCTTCCCCGCCTCGATGGCGCGCATGCGGACGATGGCGAGGAACTGGTATGGGCCGGACGAGTAGCCGTACCAGGCGTCGTTCGTGGGGTTGAGGAGGAGGTCGGGCTCGGGATCCATCCGCGCGAACGCGACGTTCACCTCGGGGAAGATGGCGTCGAAGCAGATCATGGGCCCGAGGCGGACCGGCGGCGCGCTCGACCCGGTCGAGGCCGGCGTCGCCGCGGAAGCGGCCGCCGGCGGCGGCGTGAACTCGAGGACCCGGAGCTCCGCGCCCGGGCGCTGCAGCATCATGGTGGGCACCACCGAGCGCAGCACCTTGCCCAGCCACGGCTGCAGCGGGACGTACTCGCCGAACGGCACGAGGTGGTGCTTCGCGTAGCGGCCGACCACGTCGAGGTCCGGCCGCGCCAGGAAGACGGTGTTCGCGCCCTCCAGGATGCGCTCGCCGCCCGGCCCGCGCGCCTCGCGGTAGGTGGCGGCGCCGAGGAGCAGGTGCGCGCGGGAGAGGACGGGCAGCCCGCTGCGCCGGTCGCGGAACGAGGGCAGGTCGGGGGGGACGAGCCAGGGGTAGGTGGCCTCGGGCCAGGCCACCAGGTCGGCGCCGCCCCGGTCGGCCTCGACCGTGAGCGGGACGTAGCGGGAGAGGATGAACGCGCCGTGCGTGCGCGCCTCGTTCTTCACCGACTGGTTCACGTTGCCCTGCACGAAGGCGACGCGCAGGCGCGGCGCGGCCGCGGCGCGCGCCCGCACCGCCCCCAGGTTCCCGGCGCCGAACGCGACGAC
>DASTGH010000279.1:0-7819 GCA_035719345.1 Anaeromyxobacteraceae bacterium | reverse complement strand
AACGTCGGACTCGTCTTCGTGTTCTAGGACACGCCATGCACGCACGCTCGCTCTGCCGTGGCGCCGCGGTCGCCCTCGCGGCGGCCGCCTGCGCCGTCGCCGCTCCCGCCCTGGCCGACGGCGGGACGGTGAAGGGGAAGGTCGACGCCACCCCGCCCAAGTACCTGGAGGACACGGTCGTCTACCTGAAGGAGGTCCCCGGGTCCTACCCGAAGAAGACGCACCCCTACGACCAGAAGGGCATGCGCTTCATCCCCCACGTCATGACCATCACGGTGGGTGACACGGTCGACTTCCTCAACCACGACAACCTCGTCCACAACGTCTACTCGTCCGACGGCGAGGGCTACAACCTCGGCTCGTTCAAGCAGGACGAGAAGCGCAGCCACACCTTCGAGAAGCAGGGGGTGTACGGGCAACTCTGCAGCATCCACCCGGAGATGCAGGGCTACATCTTCGTCGGGCAGAACCCCTACGCCGCGGCCGTCGACAAGAAGGGCGAGTTCGAGATCAAGAACGTCCCGCCCGGCAGCTACAAGCTCGCCGTCTGGAACTCGCACCTCAAGGCCCCGGAGAAGCCGGTCACGGTCGCCGCCGGCAAGCCCGTCGAGGAGAGCTTCTCCCTCAAGCGCTGAGATCCGCCATGCCGCTCCGCGAGCTCGCGGCGTCCGCGCTCTGCGCGGCCGCCTGGGCGCTCACGGCGGCGTGCGGCCCCGGCTCGCCGCCGCCTCCCGAGCAGCCATTCCGCTTCAGCCACAAGGTGCACGCCGGCGACGCCAAGATCGGCTGCACCTCCTGCCACGGGTTCGCCGAGCGCGGCCCGGTGGCCGGCGTCCCCTCCATGGCGCGCTGTCAGGGGTGCCACAAGTTCGTGAAGGAGGACAAGGACAACGCGCAGCTCGACGCCGAGCTGAAGGCGCTGCGCAAGGTCCTCGACGACGGGAAGCCGGTGGAATGGGCGCGCGTCCACCGCGTCCCCGATCACGTCTTCTTCACGCACCAGAAGCACGTCGTCGCCGGGAAGCTCGCCTGCAAGGAGTGCCACGGCGCGGTCGAGACGATGGAGGCGGTCCGGCAGGTGGCGCCGCTCACCATGGGCTGGTGCGTCGAGTGCCACCGGCTGAAGAAGGTCACCACCGACTGCTGGGCCTGCCACAAATGAGCGAGCATCCCACGGATGGCGCCGGCCTCGGCCGCCGCAGCTTCCTCCGGCTCACCGCCGCCGGCGGCATCGCGAGCGTCGCATGCTCGCCGAGACCTTCCCCCCAGAAGCTCATCCCGTTCCTGGTACCGCCCGAGGAGATCGTGCCCGGCCACCCGGTGTTCTACCGGACCGTGTGCCGCGAGTGCTCGGCCGGCTGCGGCGTGACGGCGCGCACGCGCGAGGGGCGCGTGGTGAAGGTGGAGGGGAACCCCGACGACCCGATCTCGCGCGGCGCGCTCTGCGCGCGGGGGCAGGCGACCCTGCAGCGGCTCTACCACCCGTCGCGGCTCGACGGCCCGCGCCGTCGCGGTGCCGACGGCGCCCTGGCCAAGGTGTCCTGGGACGACGCCGAGGACGCGCTGGCGGCCGCCCTGGCGGCCGCTGCCGCCCGGGGCCCGGGGAGCGTCCGGATGCTGACGCGGCCGGAGACCGGCACCACCGGCGCCGCCCACAAGGCGCTCCTGCGCGGGCTGGGCGCACGCGACGCCGACCGCGTCGTCTTCGATCCGCTCGACCCCACGCCGGTGCGCGCCGCGAGCGAGGCGCTCCTCGGCGCACCGGAGCTGCCGGTCCACGATCTGTCGGCGGCGCGCACGGTCGTGGCATTCGGCGCGGACTTCCTCGAGACCTGGATCTCCCCGGTGGAGCTGACCCGCGGCCTCGCCCAGGGGCGCGGCCGGGTGGGCCCCGAGCGCGTCCGCCTGTGGTGGGTGGGGCCGCGCATGGCGGCGTCGGGCCTCAGCGCCGATCGCTGGGTCCGGGTCCGCGCCGGCGGTGAGCTCGCGTTCGCGCTCGCGGTCCTGCGCTGGCTCGCCGAGCCCGGCCACCTGCCCGCGCTGCCGCCGGAGATCGCCGGCCTCGCGCCGCGCCTCTTCGCGCTCGACGGGAGGGCGCTGCTCGACCGCGCCGGCGTGGCGCGCGAGGAGGTGGAGCGGCTCGGGCGGGAGCTGGCCGAGCGCCGCCCGTCGGCGCTGCTCGGCCCCGGCCTCGCCGCCCAGGGCGAGGCGGCGACGCGCCTCGCCGGCGCCGTCCTGCTCGCGAACGTGGCGCTCGGGAACGTCGGCAAGACGGTGCTCCACGGCCTCGATCCGCTCCTCGACCCTCCCGCGAGCGCGGCCGAGGTGAAGGCGCTCCTCGACGCCTGCCGCGCCGGGGACGTGGACGTGCTGCTCCTGCACCACGCCGACCCGGTGGGCGCGCTGCCCGAGGCGCTCGATGCGGCCGGCGCCCTGCGCCGCGTGCCGCTGGTGGTCACCTTCGCCGACGTCCCCGACGCCACCTCGGCGCTGGCGCACCTCCACCTCCCCGATCACCACGCGCTGGAGAGCTTCGGCGAGGTCGAGCCCCGCCGCGGGCTCGTCGCGATCGGCCAGCCGGCGATGACGCCGCTCGCCGACACGCGGGCGGCGGCGCAGGTGGCGCTCGACCTGGCCGGCCGCCTCCCCGGCCCGGCGTCGAAGCCGCCGTTCTCGGAGGTGTACGACCTCCTGCAGGCGCGCGCCGAGCTCTTCCTGCGGCCGGTGGCGGCCGGCGCCTCGGACCTGGGGCCGGTGCTGCGCAGCGCGCAGGAGAAGGGCGGCGTCTGGTCGGCGGCCGCCCCCGCCACCCCGCCGCTGGACGCGGCCGCGGCAGCCCGGCTCCTCTCGGCGCCGCTGCCCGCCGCCGGCCCGGCCCCGGCGGACGGCGCGCTCGACCTCGTCCTCTTCCCGACGGCGCTGCGCGGCGATGGCCAGGGCGAGCGCCCTCCCTGGCTGGACGAGGTCCCCGACACGTTCACCACGCTCTCCTGGACCGGGTGGGCGGAGCTGTCGCCGAGGGCGGCGGAACGGCTGGGCGTGAAGACGGGCGACCTCGTCAAGGTGGCGGTGGCAGGGAGGGGCGCCGAGGTCCCGGCGTACGTGCACCCGGCCATCCGGGACGACGCCGTGGCGGTCCCCCTCGGCGGCGCGGAGGCACGCGCGCTGCTCGGCGCCGCGCTCGAGCCCGCCTCGGGCGGGCTCGTCACGACCGGTGCGCGCGCGACGGTCACCGCCTCGCGCCGCCGCGTCCCGCTCCCCATCCTCGAGGGCAGCCCCTACCAGGAGGGGCGCGAGATCGTGAAGAACGTGAGCGCCGCTGCACCGGCGGTGAAGCGGCCCGATCTCTCGCTGCGCATGTACCCGGAGCCGCCGCACCCGGAGCACCGCTGGGGCATGGCCGTCGACCTCGACCGCTGCACCGGCTGCCAGGCCTGCGTCGTCGCCTGCTACGCCGAGAACAACGTCCCGGTCATGGGCCGCGAGGCGGCGGTCATGGGACGGCAGATGGCCTGGATCCGCATCGAGCGGTACCTCGGCCCCGAGCGCGGGGCGCTGCGTCCCGACCTCATGCCGATGATGTGCCAGCAGTGCACGAACGCGCCGTGCGAGCCCGTCTGCCCGGTCTACGCCACCTATCACACGCCGGAGGGGCTGAACGCGCAGGTCTACAACCGCTGCGTCGGGACCCGCTACTGCTCCAACAACTGCCCGTACAAGGTCCGCACCTTCAACTGGCGCGACACCCGGTTCGCCCGGCCGCTCGACTGGCAGCTCAACCCGGACGTCACCGTGCGCTCCAAGGGCGTCATGGAGAAGTGCACCTTCTGCGTGCAGCGCATCCGCGCGGCCGAGCACCAGGCCAGCCGCGAGGGCCGGCCGGTCGCGGACGGCGAGATCACGCCCGCCTGCGCGCAGACCTGCCCGGCCCAGGCGATCGTCTTCGGCGATCTCCGCGACCCCGGCTCGCGCGCCTCCCGCCTCTCCGCCAGCGACCGGGGCTTCGGGGCGCTGGAGGAGATCAACACGCGACCGGCCGTGACGTACCTGGCGCGGGTGCGGGAGGAGGAGCCGTGAACGCGCCGGTCACCCTGCGGAGGCTGGAGGAGGCGGTGGCGGCGGTCCCGCGCCGGCTCGGCGCGCGCTACTGGCTGCTCGTCGCCGGCGCGGCGGCGCTGGCCGGCTTCGGCGGCTGGTGCTACTCGCTCATCGTCCGAAACGGGCTGCAGCTCACCGGCCTGCGGCGCCCGGTGATGTGGGGCAACCTCATCACCGACTTCGTGTTCTGGGTCGGCATCGCCCACTCCGGCACCCTCATCAGCGCCATCCTCTTCCTCTTCCGCGCCCACTTTCGCACCGCCGTCTATCGCGTGGCGGAGATGATGACGGTCTTCGCGGTGATGACCGCGGGCCTCTTCCCCGTCTTCCACCTGGGCCGGCCCTGGTTCGCGTACTGGCTGTTCCCGTACCCGAACCAGCGGGGGCTGTGGATCAACTTCCGCTCGCCGCTGGTGTGGGACGTGTTCGCCGTGTCGACCTACTTCACGGTCTCGACCATCTTCCTCTTCGTCGGCATCGCCCCGGACGCCGCCGCGCTGGCGCAGCGCGCGTCCGGCTGGAAGCGGAAGGTCTACGGCGCGCTGTCGCTCGGCTGGCGTGGCACCGACGTCCAGTGGCGCCACTACACGCGGGCCTACCTCTTCTTCGCCGCGTTCGCGACCCCGCTCGTCGTCTCGGTGCACAGCGTCGTGTCGTGGGACTTCGCGGTCTCCATCGTGCCCGGCTGGCACTCGACGCTCTTCCCGCCCTACTTCGTCGCCGGCGCCATCCTCTCCGGCGTGGCCATGGTCATCACGCTCCTCGTGCCGCTGCGGAGGGCGCTGCACCTCGGCGACATCGTGACCGACCGCCAT
Organism: Anaeromyxobacteraceae bacterium; assembly: GCA_035719345.1. Classification (GTDB taxonomy): domain Bacteria; phylum Myxococcota; class Myxococcia; order Myxococcales; family Anaeromyxobacteraceae; genus Anaeromyxobacter_A. The sequence goes on along the minus strand of DASTGH010000279.1, from coordinate 2,906 downwards.
CTCGACATGCTGTCGCGGCTCGTGCTCTTCACCTCGTGCATCGTCACCTACTCGTACGCGATGGAGTTCGCGGTCGCCTGGCAACAGCCGGCCGCCGATCCCGAGCGGTCGACGCTCCTCTACCGGGCGACCGGACCGTACGCGCCGCTCTTCTGGCTCATGGTGGCGTGCAACTGCGCCGGGCCGCTGCTCCTGGCGCTGCGCCGGGTCCGGGCCTCGGTGCCGGCGCTCCTCGCCATCTGCCTCGCCGTGAACGTCGGCATGTGGCTCGAGCGCTTCAACATCGTGGTGAGCTCGCTCTCCCACGACCGCATGCCGTTCAGCTGGCGGCTGTACGCGCCCTCCTGGGTGGAGTGGGGCATGACCTTCGGGTCGTTCGGCTGGTTCTTCTTCTGGTTCCTGCTCTCGCTGAAGCTCCTGCCGGTCGTCTCGATCGCGGAGATGAAGGAGGCGCTGGCGCACGAGGCGCACGCCGCCCGCGAGGCGCCGGGCGAGCCGGGGGTGGCCCATGCCCGCTAGGCTCCTCGCCAGCTTCTCCGACCCTCGGGCCGCCGCCGCGGCCGCGCGCGAGCTGCGCGACGCGGGTTGCCGCGTCCGCGCGGCCATGCCCGCGCCCTTCCCCGAGCTGGTCGAGGCGCTCGGCATCCGGCGCAGCCGCCTGGGCTGGCTCACCTGGCCGGGCGCGCTCCTCGGCCTGGCCTGCGGCCTCGCCCTGCCCATCACCACCTCGCTGGCGTGGCCGCTGGTGGTGGGGGGGAAGCCCATCGTCGCGCTGCCCGCCTTCGTGGTCATCATCTTCGAGCTGACGGTGCTCGTCGGCTCGCTCACGAACCTCGTCGCCTCGCTGGCCCTCGGCTGGACCCGCGGCGGCCTGGCCCACCTCCCCGGCGGCCGGCAGTTCCACGCCGACCGCATCGGCCTGCTCGCCACGGCCGAGGACGCGGCGCGGGCGGAGGCGATCCTGCGCGCCCACGGCGGCGAGGAGGTGGAGCGTGTCTAGGTCGCCTTGGCCCGCGCTGGCGCCGCTCGCGCTCTTGGCGCTCCTGGCGCCGGCGGGCTGCTCCAACGACTGGCGCACCGACATGTGGTACCAGCCCTCGTTCCGCGCCGAGGACCTGCCGCGCCCCGAGCCGGAGCGATCGGTCGCGCTCGGCGCGCGCGCCCGCTACGACTCGCGCGAGGATACCGAGGACCTCACGAACCCGCTGCCGGCGTCCCCGGCCGTCCTGGCGCGCGGCCAGGCGCTGTTCACGGCGCGCTGCGCGCCGTGCCACGGGCCGGAGGGCCGCGGCGGCGGGCCGGTCTCGCGCTTCTTCCCGGAGGCGCCCGACTTCGCCTACACCACCATCCGGCGGCGGTCCGACGGCTTCATCTGGGGCACCATCAGCTACGGGGGCAAGGCGATGCCGCCGCAGCGCGAGGCGCTCTCCGACGACGACCGCTGGTCGCTCGTGCACCACGTCCGCCACATCCAGGCCACGGCGCCCGTCATCCAGGCGCCGGGGCAGCCGCCCGTGGAGAAGCCATGACGAGCAGCCTCGTGCGGCGCGCCTCCGCCGGGCTCGGCACCGATGCGGCGCGGCTCGCGACCGCCGCCGCGCTGGCCGGGCTGGCCGCGCTCGCGCTCTCTCCCCTCGCCGGCCTGGGGCGCGCCGCGCTGGCTGGCCTCAGCGCGGGCTGGCTCTTCGCCGCGGGCTGCGCCGCCGGAGGGCTCGCCTTCGCCGCCGCCATCCGCGTCACGGGCGGACGGTGGGCGGGCGGCGTCCTGCCGCTGGCCGACGCGTCGGCCGCGTTCTTCGGGCCGGCGCTCGTCCTGCTCGTGGCCGTCTCGCTCGGCAGCGCGGCGCTGGCGCGGGAGGCGTCCGGGCAGGGGGCGGGGCACGCTGCGGCCGTGGCGCTGCGCGACGTGGCCGCCACCGCCGTGCTCTTCCTCGCCGGGCGCCGCTTCCTCGGGCGGGTCCGGCGCGGCGACGCCCCGCGGCGCGTGGGCCGGGCGGGCGTCGCCTACCTGGCGCTGTACGCGCTCGTCCTGACGCTGTGGGTGATCGACCTCGTCTTCCGCCTGGGCGAGGGCCCCGCCTACACGGTGCTGCCGCCGTTCTACTTCCTCGGCGCCTTCCTCTCGGGCGTGGCGTGGGTCGGGCTCCTCTCGGCGCTGCGCGGCTCGGCCTCCGAGGACGTCCGCCACGACCTGGGCAAGCTCCTCTTCGGCCTCCTGGTGGTGTGGACCTATCTGCTGTGGTCCCTGTTCCTGCCCACCTGGTACGCGAACGTCCCCGAGGAGTCCGCCGCGCTGCTCCTGCGCTGGCACGGTCCCTGGCGACCCATGTCGATCGCGGTCCTCGTCCTCGTCTCGGTGGGGCCGTTCTGGCTGCTCTTCGGCGAGCCGCTCAAGCGGCGCCGCGCGACGCTCGCGACCGGGGCGGCGGCGGTCCTGGTCGGGCTCCTGGGAGAGCGCTTCCTTCTCGTCGTCCCCGCGGCCGACGCGCCGGGGGGCGGGGCCGGCGTCGCGCTCGGCGCGCTCGTGGCCTGCGGCGTCGCCGGCGCGTTCCTGCTCTGGGTGGGCGGCGCCCTCGAGCCCGCCGGGCGCGACGGAGGGACGCACCGGGCTTGACAGCGCCGGGCCCGGCGGCGATGAACGCGCCCCGTGCTCACCCCGTCCCAGGCCCTGACCCGCATCCTGGAGGCGCTCGACGACCTGGCGCCCCTGCCCGCCGAGCGGATCCCGGTCGACGACGCGCTCGGCCGGGCGCTGGCCGAGGAGGTGGTGGCGCCGCGCCCGCTCCCGCCGTTCGACGCGTCGCGGATGGATGGCTATGCGGTCCGCGCCGCGGACGCGCGCGCGCCGGGCGCGCGGCTGCGCGTGGCCTTCGAGGTCTTCGCCGGCTCGGCGCCGCCCCCGCCCC
>DASTGH010000278.1:0-2470 GCA_035719345.1 Anaeromyxobacteraceae bacterium | reverse complement strand
GCGCCGCCGCCCGGGCCGCCTGGGCCACCTCGCGCATCGAGCGCGCCGCCTCCCGGGCCGCCTTGCCGGCGGCGCCGGCCGCGCGCGACGCACGGCCCGCGCCCTTGCCGGCCTTCTCGCCCTTGGCGCCCGCCCGCTCCTTCCCCGGGACGCGGCCCGTCGCCTCCCGGCCCTTGCCGCGCACCGTCTCCACCGCCCGCTCCGTCGCCCGCGCCGCCCGGCCCGTCGCCTCCCGGACCTTGCCGGCCGCCTTCTCGGCCGCGCGCGCGACCTTGCGCTCGGCGGACTGGAGCGCGGCGATGAGCTCGCTCTTGGTCTTCAGCTTGGAGTGCCCCCGACCCAGCGCCTTGCGCGCGAGATCGCGCAGCGCCTGGACGGTCAAGTTCTTGAGCTCGGCCATGTTCTCCGTCTTGAAGCAGCGAGGCACGGGAGCGTCAAGGAAAACGAGAGGGCCCGCGCCGGGGCTCTGCCGCGCGGCCGGCGGCGCAGCCCAGGCCCACCCGTGACCTTTCTGTTAAGCTCCGAAAACGGAAGTCGGGGGACTGGGCTCGTGAGCGACAGTTCGAGCGGATCGGAGGGCAGCGGTCCTCGCGTCGGCGACCCCGCCGCCGCTCCCGAGGCCGCGGCCGGCGAGGGCACCGCGCCCGGGCCGGCGCCCGCGCCGCCACCGGCCGCACCCGATCCGCTCGTCGGCACGATGGCGGGGAGCTTCCGCATCCAGCGGCTCCTCGGTCGCGGCGGCATGGGGACCGTCTACCTGGCGGAGCACCCCGTCATCGGCAGCAAGGTCGCGATCAAGTTCCTGCACGAGTCGATGTCGGCGAGCCCGGAGCTGGTCGGCCGGTTCTACGACGAGGCGCGCGCGGTGAACCTCATCGGCCACGAGAACATCGTCGCCATCTACGACCTCGCGCTGCTCCCGCCCGCCCGGTACTACATCGTGATGGAGTACCTGGACGGCTCGCCGCTGTCCGCGCTGCTCCGCGCCGGCCGGGTCGACCCCCGCATCGCGATCGACGTGCTGCTGCAGCTGGCCGACGCGCTGCGGGCCGCGCACGAGCGCGGGGTGGTGCACCGCGATCTCAAGCCGGAGAACGTCTTCCTCCTGCGCCGCCACGGGCGCGACCCGTTCGTCAAGCTCGTGGACTTCGGCATCGCCAAGCTCGCCGACCGAACCTCCGGCGCCCGTACCGCCGCGGGCGTGATCGTCGGCACGCCCGAGTACATGGCGCCGGAGCAGTGCACCGACGGCCGCGTCGACCGCCGCACCGACGTGTACGCGCTGGGTGTCATGGCCTACGAGCTGGCCACCGGGCGCCTCCCGTTCACCGGCGCGGCCATCCCGCAGATCCTGCTCGCGCACGTGCGCGACACCCCCCTCTCGCCGCGCGCGCACGCCCCCGACGTCCCCGACGCGCTCGAGGCCACCATCCTCAAGGCGCTGCAGAAGCGCCCCGACGACCGGTTCCAGAGCATGGGCGAGATGGCGGCGGCGCTCGACCTCGCCCGCCGCGAGCTGTCCGAGCGCACGGCGCGCCCGGCGGCGGTCCCGGCGGTGCCCCGCGCCCAGCCGCCCGGCGTGGAGGTGGAGGTCCGGGGCGAGGACGGCGTCGCCCGCCGCCAGCGGGTGACGCAGGCGACGCACGGCGGGATGTACGTCGCCGAGCGCGACGCTCCGCCGGTCTTCAGCCGGGTCCGGATCACCCTGCCCGGGCCCGAGGGCGCCGCCGTCGTGATCTCGGGCGAGGTCGTCCGCCACGTGGCGCCGGCCGACGCCGCCCGCTGGCACATGGTGCCGGGCTACGCCGTGCAGATCGGGGCGCTGGGGACCGCCGAGCGACAGGCGCTCGATCTGCTCGCCTCGCGCCTGCGCACGGGCGAGACGCCGGTGCCCACGCCGGCACCGGCCCCCATCCCGGCGGGGCTCGCGCTCGAGGCGCTGGAGCGCCGCGCCCACGCGGGCCCCTACGAGCTCCTCGGCGCCGCCGCCGACGCGGGCTTCCCCGAGATCCGCGAGCGGGCGCGCGCCGTGCACGTGGAGATCGAGGCGCTGCGCGCGCGCCTCCCTCCCGAGCAGCAGACCACGCGCGTGCCGGCGCTGCTGGCGCGCCTCGACGCGGCCGCGGCGCAGCTCTCCTCGCCCGCCGAGCGGCTCCTCTTCGACGCGCGGCGCGGGAACTTCCGCGGCGTCGCCCACTGCATCACCGCCGGCGCCAGCGCCGCCGTGGTCGAGGCGAGGCGGCGCGCGCTCCTCGCCGAGCACCCCGGGCAGGAGGCCGAGGCACAGCGGCAGGTGGCGCGCGCGCGGGTCGCGGCGAAGCTCGGCAACGGCCCGGCCGCGCTCGCGGCCTACGAGGCCGCGCTGCGCGCCGACCCGCTCGATCTGCGGTTGCACGATGAGTACACGGCGGCGCGGAGGGGGTCGGGGTAGCCGCGCGGCGGCGTCGGGTCGGGACTGCGAGACGGGGTC
>DASTGH010000277.1:0-5990 GCA_035719345.1 Anaeromyxobacteraceae bacterium | reverse complement strand
GGCCAGCTCGGCGAGGCGGTCCGCGAGCGCGCCGGGCCAGGGCGGCCGGGCGCGGTAGTCGGCGGCGACGCGGTTGAACACCCAGCGGCGCTCGTCGGCGAGGGAGGCGGAGCGGCGGCCCATCGGCGAGGAGTGTAGCGGGGCGCGGGCGAGGACGGCCTCCCCACCGCGGCGCTCTCCCGCTGCCGTGCACGCCGCCTTGCGCTACATTGCGCCCCGCGTGGCCGAGGCCGTCGTCTCCATCCGCGGGGTCCAGAAGCGCTTCGGCGGGTTCGAGGCGCTCGCCGGCGTGGACCTCGACATCGAGCGCGGGGAGATCTTCGGCCTCCTCGGCCCGAACGGCGCGGGAAAGACGACGCTCATCTCGATCGTCGCGGGTCTCCTGCGCCCGAGCGCCGGCGAGGTGCGCGTCCTCGGGCGCGACGTGCGCACCGACTACCGCTTCACGCGCCACGCCATCGGGCTCGTGCCGCAGGAGATCAACTTCGACCCCTTCTTCACGGTGGAGGAGTCGCTGCGCATCCAGGCCGGCTACTTCGGCGTCCGGCTCTCGGAGGAGCGGCTGGTCGAGGTCCTCACCGCGCTCGACCTCCTCGCCAAGCGCCGGGCGAACACGCGCGCCCTCTCTGGCGGCATGAAGCGGCGCCTCCTCATCGGCAAGGCGCTCGTCCACGACCCGCAGGTCCTCTTCCTGGACGAGCCCACCGCCGGGGTGGACGTCGAGCTGCGGCAGGCGCTGTGGCGCTACGTGCGCGTGCTGCGCGATCGGGGCACCACCATCGTCCTCACCACGCACTACCTCGAGGAGGCGGAGGAGCTGGCGGACCGCGTCGGCGTCATCGACCGCGGGCGGCTCTTGCTCGTCGAGGCGAAGCGCGAGCTCCTGCGCCGCTACGCCGGCAAGACGCTGCGCGCCACGCTGGCCGAGCCCGCCTCGGCGCTCCCGCCGGCGCTCGCCGCCCTGGGGGCGCGCCTCGAGGACGGCGGCCGGACGGTGGCGCTCGCGGCCGAGCCGGGCGCGTCGTTCGGGTCCGCGCTCGCCGCCTTCGCCGCCGCCGGCCTGTCCGTCCAGGACGTGGAGACGCAGCGCATGCGCCTGGAGGACGTGTTCGTGAAGCTCCTGCGCGAGGGCAAGGCGGCGTGAGGACGACCGGGGAGGACGCGCCGCAGACGGCGACCCGCGGCGGGGCGCAGCACGCGCCCGTACCGGCGCACGCCCCCGCACCGCGGGAGGTGGGACTGGGCCTGCGGACCCTCTTCGCCAAGGAGGTCCGGCGCTTCATGCGGGTGCCGGGGCAGACGCTGCTCTCGCCCATCGTGACCACGACGCTCTACTTCGTGGTCTTCGGGTTCTCGCTGGGGAGCCGCCTGCGCGAGGTGGAGGGCGTGCCCTACGCCCGCTTCATCGTCCCTGGCCTGGTGACACTCGGCGTCGTCTCGAACGCCTTCCTCAACACCGCGTCCTCCATGTTCGTGATGAAGCTGCAGGGGACGATCGTGGACCTGCTCGTCTCGCCGCTCTCCTACGGCGAGGTCCTGGCCGCCTTCGTGGGGGCGGCGGTGCTGCGCGCCCTCATGGTCGGGCTCGTCATGTGGGCCGTGGCCGGCGTCTTCGCCGGGTTCGAGCTGGCGCACCCGCTGCTGGCGCTCGCCATGTTGCTGCTCGTGGCGATCGCCTTCGCGGCGCTCGGCTTCATGACGTCGATCTGGGCGCAGTCGTTCGAGCAGGTGAACTTCTTCCCCACCTTCGTCATCACCCCGCTCACGTTCCTCGGCGGCGTCTTCTACTCCGTCCAGATGCTGGCCCCGGTGCTGCGGCGCCTGACGCTCGTCAACCCCGTGTTCTACATGGTGGACGGTGTGCGATACGGGATGCTCGGCATCTCCGACGCTCCCCCGCTCGTGGGGCTCTTCCTCGTCGCGGCGCTCGCCGCGGCGTCGCTCGCCGGCGCGTTCGGCATGCTCGCGACCGGCTACAAGCTGCGCGGCTAGCGCACATCCGCGCCCCGACGCGCCGTGTCGCTTCGCCGCGGCGCGGGTTTTTTCGCGGTGGGGGGATCGATTCCCTTCGCCCGCGGGTTATGGTACGCCCCCTCGCCACTCAGGCCGTTGGGTTCGACTTTCCGGAGGTTCCCGTCCATGCGTCGTCTCGCCGTCCTCGCCGTCGCCACGCTGGCCCTCGTGGGCTGCAAGAAGCCCGAGGCGCCGTCCGCGCCCGCCCCCTCGGCTGCCGGCGCGCCCGGCGCACCCGGCGCCGCGCAGCCCGCATCGCAGGTGATGCGCGGCAAGGTGCTCGAGAAGATCGACGTCTCGCAGTACAGCTACCTCAAGATCAAGACCGCCTCCGGCGACGTGTGGGCCGCCGTCGAGCGCACCGACAAGAAGGTCGGCGACGAGGTCGGCGTCGGCAACGCCTTCCCGATGCAGAACTTCGAGTCGAAGGAGCTGAACCGGAAGTTCGACGTCGTGTACTTCGGCTCGCTCGCCGGCGCCGACGGGAAGGTCGCGGCCATGCCCCCCGCCATGGGCGGGGGCGCGATGGGTGGCGGTCCGATGGGCGGCGGGATGCCTCCCGGCGGCGGCGAGGCCGGCGGCCCGGCGAACCCCGCGCAGATGGCGGCCCAGCACCAGGCGGCGGCCACCGGCGGTCCCGCCGACGTCAAGGTGGAGAAGGTCGCCAAGGCGAGCGGCGCGGACGCCCGGACGGTGGAGGAGGTCTGGTCGCAGCGCGAGAAGCTGAAGGGCAAGCCCGTCGCCGTCCGCGGCCAGGTCGTCAAGTTCACGCCGGTCATGGGGAAGAACTTCCTCCACGTCCGCGACGGCTCCGGCAGCTCCGACAAGAAGACGAACGACGTGACCGTCACCACGGCCGACAACGCCGCGGTGGGCGACGTCGTGACCGTGAAGGGCACGATCGCCGTCGACAAGGACTTCGGGTCTGGCTACGCCTACCCCGTCATGATCGAGGACGCGAAGGTCTCGAAGTAGCGCGCCCGTCCGCGCCGCGTCCGCAGCGTCCGAACGGCGGCCCTCGTGGGCCGCCGTTCTTGCGTGTGTGCCCAGCATGGGCGTGACTAGGAGGTGAAAGTCCTCTGGGGGAGCTGGTCGCAGCGACCCCGAGCGAACCGCAAAGCGCCGACCGCGAGGAGAGCGCCGAAAGAAGCGGGGAGCGAAGCCGCGAGCCAACGAACAGGAATCGGATACGAGGCTAAGCCGTCCAGGGCGAGCGGGCATGCAGCCGCGAAGCTCTCGCGACCAAGGGGCGGCGAAGTAGATCCGGTGGTTGCGCGGTGAAAGCCACGAACCCTTACCTGGGGAGACCTCGCCTCACGCTTGAAAGGGCGACGCCACAGAGCGGAGCGAGGAGTCAGCAGAGGCCGTAGTAGCGCCGAGGAGCCGGTCAGGGATGGCCACCGCCTACCGAGCCCGGGAGCAGATCGAGCGCAAAGGGCCGAACGAGTGGGAGGGCGGGACGCCCGTGAACCTCGAAGACGCCAGGCGCCAGAAGACCGGGCAGATGGTGCTCCCGCTGGAGGGTAGGGGTGAAGCCCCGAGAGGCCAGCGGAGCGGCGAAACGTCGACGGCGGCGAGCGGAAACGAGCGCCCAGGAACGGATCGCCTCATGGAGGAGGTGGTCCAGCGCGACAACGCCAAAGCGGCGCTGAAGCGAGTGAAGCAGAACAAGGGCAGTCCCGGCATCGACGGGATGACCGTGGACGACCTTCCGAAGTACCTGGCCGAGCACTGGGACGAGATCCGCGAGCACTTGCTCGCGGGGACCTACCAGCCCGAGCCGGTGAAACGGCAGGAGATACCGAAGAGAGGCGGTGGGGCCCGAGAGCTCGGGATCCCGACGGCGCTCGACCGGTTCGTCCAGCAGGCCATCCTGCAGGTGCTTCAGCCGAGGTTCGACCCGACGTTCTCCGAGCACAGCCACGGCTTCCGGCCGGGGCGCCGCGCGCACGATGCCGTGCGCGAGGCGCAGCGGTACATCCAGGACGGCCGCCGCGTCGTGGTGGACGTGGATCTCGAGAAGTTCTTCGACCGCGTCAACCACGACGTGCTCATGGGGAAGCTGTCGGCGAGGATCGCGGACAAGCGGATGCTGGGGCTGATCCGCCGCTATCTCAACGCCGGGATCATGGCGAACGGGGTGGTGGTGGAGCGGGTCGAGGGAACGCCGCAAGGTGGTCCCCTTTCACCGCTCTTGGCGAACGTGCTCCTCGACGAAGTCGACAAGGAGCTGGAAAAGCGCGGTCATGCCTTCGTGCGCTACGCGGACGACTGCAACGTGTACGTGCGGTCCCGACGGGCGGGCGAAGACGTGATGAAGACGCTCCGGCGTCTGTACGGGCGGCTCCGGCTACGCGTCAACGAGGCGAAGAGCGCGGTGGCGCGGCCACAGGACCGCAAGTTCCTCGGGTACAGCTTCTGGTACGCGAAGGGAGGCGAGGTCCGGCGCCGAGTCGCCCCCAAGTCCCTTGAGGCGATGAAGGAGCGCGTCCGGGCGATCACCACCCGGAACGGCGGCAGGTCCCTGCAGACGGTGATCGCCGAGCTACGGAGCTACCTCGCGGGCTGGAAGCAGTACTTCCGGCTGGCGGAGACGCCCCGAATCCTCAGCGACCTCGACAAATGGGTCCGGCATCGCCTGCGGCTGGTGCAGCTCAAGCAGTGGAAACGGGGGCCGACCATCTACCGGGAGATGAAGCGCCTCGGAGCGAACGAGGACGCGGCATGCCAAGTGGCTGCGAACTCGCGTCGCTGGTGGAAGAACTCCGGCAAGCTGCTGAACACAGCCCTGCCCGCGAGCTACTACGACCGTATGGGAGTCCCGAGGCTTGAAGCGTAACCTCAACGACTCGAACCGCCGGATGCGGACCCGCACGTCCGGTGGTGTGGGAGGGGAACGGCGGGGCTCACCCGCCGTCCCCTATCCCGATCCGGGGCCGGCGTTCGTCAGCGGGATCGGAGGCGTCTGCTAGACTGCGCCCGCCTTGGCGCGGCTCCCCTCGAACCTCGATCTCTTCGACGCCGCCCCGGACGAGCGCGCGCGGGCGGTCGCGGGCGAGGTCGCGGCGCTGGCGGCGTCGTGGGCGGCCGGCGACCCGGCGGACCTCTTCCTGCGCCGCTCCTGCGAGGAGCGGCTGGAGGCGCTCCGGGCGCTGTGGCGGCGGGAGCGGGCGCTCTTCGGCGACGAGGCGCTGGCCTCGCTGCGGGCGGTGGCCGACGCGCTGCGGAGCGCGGCGCGCGGGCACCGGCCGGCGGCGCGCCAGGTGCTCCGCGACGTCTTCGGCCACACGGAGTTCCGGCCGGGGCAGGAGCCCATCATCGAGGGCGTGCTGGCCGGGCGCGACTGCGTCGGCGTGATGCCCACCGGCGCGGGGAAGTCGCTCACCTACCAGATCCCGGCGCGCGTCCTCGGCGGCACGATCCTGGTCGTCTCGCCGCTCATCGCGCTCATGAAGGACCAGGTCGACGCCATGGGCCGCGTCGGCGTGAAGGCGACGTTCCTCAACTCGAGCCTCGACCCGGAGGAGCGCCGGGAGCGGGTGCGGCAGGTGCGCGCCGGCGCGTACGAACTCGTCTACGCCGCGCCGGAGGGGCTCGAGGCCTCCGTCGGCTGGGCGCTGGAGGGCGTGCGGCTCACCGCCCTGGCCGTGGACGAGGCGCACTGCATCAGCCACTGGGGCCACGATTTCCGGCCCGCCTACCGCAACCTGCGCGGCCTCAAGGACCGGTTCGGCGGGCTGCCGGTGCTGGCGCTGACCGCCACCGCCACGCCCGAGGTGGTCCGCGACATCGCCGAGCAGCTGGGGATGCGCGACCCGCTCGTCCAGCGCGGCACGTTCTACCGCCCCAACCTGCGGCTCCACGCCTACCGCAAGGGAACCGCCGCCAACCCGGCGAGGAACGCCGGGAGGGGAGGGGTGCGGGTCCGCGACGCGCTCCTGCGGCTCGTCCGGGCGCGGAAGGGAGAGAGCGGCATC
>DASTGH010000276.1:0-4167 GCA_035719345.1 Anaeromyxobacteraceae bacterium | reverse complement strand
GGGGGCTGAGCGCGTAGCATCCGGGGTTCTTCCACACGGAGGCACTTCCGGCCCAGCGGCCCGTCGCGAGAGCGGCGGGCCGCCGTCGTTCTCCGTCCGGTCGCGCCGGGATGATGCCCGGGTCGATCGAGGAGGGTTCACCGTGGAGGAGCAGGGCATCGGCGCGGTCGCGTTCGTTGACCCGGATGGGACGTTCTGGGGGCCGACGCCGACGGGATCGTTGTGCTCGGCCGGGACGGTGTGGGTGCCGATTGAGGACTACCAGGCGGTCGTGGGGCTGCTGGAGGCGGCGCTGCGGCGCGAGCGCAAGCTGCTGGCCGGGGTGCGGGCATGACGCGCGGCCTGCCGAAGTGCGACTGCGGCGATTTCATCCACTGGCTGGTGATGGTCGATGGTCGCCGGATCCCGGTGAACCTGGGGCGCGGTGGGTCGCTGGCGTCGATCTGGGAATCGCCGGAGGACGGCCGCGGGCGGTTCCTGTCGCGCGAGAGGGTCGCTGCGGCGCGCGAGGCGGGCCGCGAGCAGGAGCTGCGGACGAGCCATCATGCGACGTGCCGGCTGGTGGAGCGCCATCGTGTGCCGCGGGCGCAGGGCACGCTGTTCAGCCCGGATGCGGCATGAGGTACGGCAGCCGCTCGCGGGGCGCCGAGGTGCTCAGCTACGGGACCGCAGAGTGCCTGACGTGGCGCTGGTGGACGTGGTGGGGCGCCGAACGGATGGAGGGCGTCGCTGACTCCGAGGACGACGCGCTGTTGGCCTGCGATCACTTCTTCGATCGGTGAGCCCGGCCAAGCATCATGCGGCGCCGTTCCAGGACGCGCTGGAGTGGCTGGCGTTCTTCCTGGGATGGGCACCGGGCTGCGACTGGATGCCGCTCGAGCACCACGGCGCCGCGGGCCGCTACACCGCGTGGCTGCAGCTCGGCGAGCGGTATGTGCGCGAGCCTGCCGGCGTCGAGCTCGTGCGCCGCGTGCAGACCGCCGACCTGGAGCACAACGAGCAGGTGCTGCTCGGGCTGCCGCGGTTGAAGCGCGCGGGCGGCGTGACGCACGGCTCGGCGTTCTGGGTGGTGACGGAGGGCAAGACGCAGACGGCGAGGCTGGAGCGGTTCTGGCCGCAGCCGTCGCTGGTGCTGCGTGCGGGCTCGAGTTCCAGGCGCTGGTCGTTTTGGCCGTTGAACTTCGAGCTGCGCTGGCAGGGCCTGTGGCGCGGCAACCGCAACCTGGCGTATGCGCTCGGCGCGACGATGAAGCACGGCGACCCGGACGGCCTGGAGTTCCCGGCGCCCGGGACGTGTCTGCGCGAGGGACGCACGCGGCCGGTGCCGGTCGTGGTCGAAAGGCTGGACGTTGCGACGTTCGACCCGCTCGGGGTGATCGGCCGGCGCCATGATGGGCGTCGGTGGTGGCCGGTGCTGCGGGAGGCGCCGGCGCCCGACGCGTGGATGAACGCGATCAACGGAGGAAGACGATGACTCAGAGGGCTCGAAACGACAGCCGCGAAAGCGGAGGCTCGTGATGGGGCGTGTCTATAAGCGCCTCGATCACGACCTGCGCTACCGGCTGGCGCGCGCGATCCGGCGTTGGGCGAAAACGCTCGACGCGTGGGTCTCCCCGCCGTACGACGTGACAACCAAGACCAAGACAAAGGGGTAGATCGGATGGCATACCGCATTTTCCGGGTCATTCAGGCGCCAGCGAACGACATGCGCCGCCCGAAGGCGGGCGGCGTCTACGAGTGGGTTGGCGACGAGTCCGGATTCGTCGAGGGCAACGAGTACCGGCCCACGGGCATGAGCAAGATCGAGTCGGCGGCCCGGTGGTGGTTCACGCATAACGCGCCGGTCGAGCCCGGCTACTACGTCGCCGTGCCGTGGGGCTACGAGGATCAGATCGAGAACCACGGCCTCCCGTTCGGATTCACCGTCAAGGCCGAGGAAATGGTGGCGGCATGACGCTGATCGATCCGAAGACTGGCGGGCCGTATGTGCCTGCGCCGCGCTACAGCCCGCCCGTTCAGCCGCCGCATCTCCGGCGCGTGTACGACTGCGACTGGCTCGGCGACTACGCGATCGGCACGCTGCTGAACGGCACCGGCGGCCCCGTCCCGACGACCCCGACCGCGCCGCGACGCCATGGGCAGTGATCACCCGAAGCTGAGCATCCGGGTCTCGGCTGGCTGAACGTCCGACGGCGGGCGGATGCTCGCCACCATGCCGTGGTGGGCCGGGATCCTGGCAGTGTGGTGGTGGGAGGACCGCCGGCGTCGTCGCCACCTCGAGCTGCTCGCCTACGCGCACCGCACGCGCATCGCCGCGCTCGCCGGCCCGTGGCGGCGCGAGGATCCGGACTTCCCGGGCTGTACCTACTAGGGCGCGAGGGCGCGCTGCACGAAGCTGGCGGCCGCCCCCTGGCCCGATGTCGCCGGGGAGGGGGCGGCCACGCGGCTGCGATGGCCGCTCCACGGCAGGACCGAGCATCCCGTCTGTCCCGCCCGCTGGCATCCAGCACGGTGCGTCTCGCCGGCCAGCCAGAGAATGGCGACCGTGAGGCAGACCGCGGCGGCGGAGAGCAAGCGCATCGCTTGGCGACGGTAGCGCGACGCGCGTCTGGACGGAAGGACGCTCTGGTCGAACGCTCAGACCAGAAGAACGAGAAACGCCCCGGCCAGGCAGGTCCGGGGCGTTTCCTCTGCGTGTCCGTCCGAGGCGACGTTCACGCTGCGCGATGTCTAAGTCGAACGCGGGACGCAGAATACCCGTCGCTGCCGATGGCAAGCCCAGTGTTCTGCTCGAAGCCCGTAGTCGCCCGTCAGAGGGGCTGTCTCTCCTTTCCAGAAGATCCGTCCTGTTCGCGCCAGCGAGGCAGGCGGGAGCGATGCGGTAACGGCAGACCTGGACGCGTTCGAGCTCCCGCGCCGATGACCGACCGACCCGACTCACCGGGACCCGGCCGTTCGTCACTGTCCCCTTTCGAGGGGGCAGTGCGCCTCCAACCTCCCTCACCGATCTTCCGGTCCCCGGCCGCGATTGTGGGAATCCGTCGCGTGAGCGGGTACTATGCGCGCGAGCGGGAACCCGGATCTCGAAAGCCGGGCGGCGGCGGCCCTCAAGCTTCCTCCGAGCTCCCGCCTTCCGGGGACGCGCCCCGCCGCACTTCTCCTGGGACCTGAACCCTCCTGGCGATGACCGCGGCGGGGCGCTCCTCGTTCTCCGTCCGGGCCACGGGCCATGCTGCCGATCGTGGCGACTCACGTGATGAGGGGTGTCGCGGACGTTTGGCCGGTGGGCACGAGCGTCTCGGTGTACTTGCCCAACCAGGTGCCGGGTAGCAACCCGCCGACGACCGGGTCGGTGCTGACCGCGGGCGTGGTCGCCTCCGATGGCTCGGTGACGTTCTACGGGCTGGTCGCCGACAAGCGCTACGTGGCGCTGGCCAACTCCAAGTGGCGCTTCTTTCGCACCGCGGTGGAGGCGACCGACGAGCTTGACGCGTGGCCGGTGCTGGTCAACGCGCCGGGCCTGGACCGCGCGAGGGCCGCTCGAGCGCTCGCACTCGCCGCGGACTTCCCGATCTTCTACATCGGCGACTCGCACGATCAGGGCGAGTACTTCGACGGCGCCACGTTGCAGACCACCGACCAGCTGTGCACGTTGGCGAGCCCGGCGAAGGGTCTGCGTGATCTGCTGGCGGGCAACTACGGCGATCCGGGCGAGGGCTTCTGGTTCCCGGGCGACGACCGCGTGGTCACCGTGGGCGGCGCGAGCACCGGGCTGTCGACGGGGCCGGCGGTGCAGCGCAACAACTGGCGGCCGACGACGACTGGCCAGACGAAGACGGTCACGATCCCGGCGGGTATCACGCGGTTCCGCATTCACAGCGGTAACCGTGCTGGCGAGACGGGCGTGCTGGCGGTCAAGAAGAACGGCGTGGACGTCGCCTCGGTGACGTCGCAGAACAACGACACCCCGAACTACGTCGAGTATGCGTGCGTGGCCGGGGACGTGTTCCTGATGACGGGGCCGAGTTCGAGCGCGATCACGATCCTTGGGTTCGAGCTGCGGACCGCGCAGGCGTTCGGTGCGCCGGTGCATCGCATGGGCCGTCAGGGCTACACGTGCGGCAACGTGATGGGCGGCGTCTACAACGGCATCATCGGGTCGCCGGA
>DASTGH010000275.1:0-15827 GCA_035719345.1 Anaeromyxobacteraceae bacterium | reverse complement strand
GGTGGAGCGCGCCGTCCGGCGGCTCGTCCGGCGCGGCGCGGTCCGGCTCTTCGCCGACGGCGGCGTGCGCGTCGACGTGGCTGTCCCGTTCCGGGGCCGCCTCGAGGACCTGCTGCCGCAGGCGCGCGGGGGAGGGGACTGACCCGTGTCGCGCATCCTCACGCTCCCGAACGCGCTCACCGCCTCGCGCTTCGTGCTCGCGCCCATCTTCCTCCTGCTCTACGCCCGGGGCGACACGGTGCGGGCGCTGGCCGCGTTCGCGGCCGCCGCCGCCACCGACGTGCTCGACGGGCTCGCCGCGCGCGTCCTCCGCCAGCACTCGCGCCTCGGCGCGGTGCTCGACCCGATCGCCGACAAGGTGCTCGCCACCTGCGCGCTCTTCGCGCTCGCCGCGCGCGACCGGCTGCCGCTCTGGCTGCCGCTCCTGGTCGTGTCGCGCGACGCCGCGCAGCTGCTCGGCGCCGCGCTGCTGCGGCTGTCGGGGCGGCGGCTCCCGGCCGGGCCCACCCGCATCGGCAAGTACGCGACCTTCGCGCTGGCCGCGCTGGTGGTGCTGTCCCTGGCCTGGGAGCTCATGGAGGGCGCCCCCGGCAAGGTCGCGCCCATCCTGGGCGCGCTCGGCCTGCTCGCCGCCGAGTGCATCGCGGTGAGCTGGATCCAGTACGGGCTCTACTTCGTGCGCGCGCTGCGCCAGCCCCCTCGGGAGGCGCCCGCTTGACGGACGGTGGAGCGGGGATGACCTTCGCTCCCGGATGAGCGGGAAGATCAAGCTCGTCGTCTCCGACTTCCACCTCGGCAAAGGGCCGTACCGCGAGGACGGCTCGGTGAACGTGTTCGAGGACTTCCGCGCCGACCCCAAGTTCGCCGAGTTCCTCGACCACCACCGCACCGGCGAGCACGCGCACGACGACGTGGAGCTGGTCGTGAACGGCGACTTCTTCAACCTGCTCTCGGTCGACCTCGACGGGCGGCTCACCGAGGCCATCACCGAGCGCGTCGCGGTCGAGAAGACCGAGGCCATCCTGCGCGGGCACCCGCTGGTGTTCGAGGCGCTGCGGCGCTTCGCGGCGGCGCCCGGGCACGGGGTGGTCTTCGTCATGGGGAACCACGACCCGGGGTTCCTCTTCCACGGCGTGCGCGAGGTGGTGACGCGCGCGGTGGGCGGCCGGCACGCCTACGTGCTCGACAGCTACGACTTCGACGGCGTGCACGTCGAGCACGGCATGCAGCACGAGCCCATGAACGCGTTCAACTCGGAGCGCTACTTCGTGGAGCGCGGCGGGGACCTCGCGCTCAACCTGCCGCTCGGGTCGCGCTACATCATCGAGGTCCTGAACCGCGAGAAGGCGATCCGGCCCTACATCGACAAGGTGGCGCCCTTCCGGCGCTACATGCTGTGGGCGCTCTTCAACGACCCGGCGATGGTGCTCGGCATCAGCGCGCGCAGCGTCGACTTCGGGGTGCGGGCGCTCCTGCGCAAGATCCCGCACGTCGACGAGCTGTCGCCCGTCGAGCTGCTGCAGCGGCTCGTGCTGTACACGGCCTTCCCCACCCTGGAGCGCGAGGCGAAGCACCTCCTCGCGCGGCGCGGGTTCCACACCGTCATCATGGGCCACACCCACGTCCCGCTCTACCGCGAGTACGCGCGGGACAAGGTCTACCTCAACACCGGGACCTGGAACGCGATGACCTCGCTCGACATGGGGAACCTCGGGCGCACCGAGCTCCTCACCTACGCGCACGTGGAGTGGGTCGAAGGCAGGCCTCGCGCGCGCCTGCGCGAGTGGCGCGGCTACCAGCGCCCCGCCGAGGATTGCTTCGTCTGAGAAAGGAAGCGCCCCGGCCTTGCGGGCCGGGGCGCGGGAAGCTGGTGGGCGCGGCTGGTGTCGAACCAGCAACCTCCTGCGTGTCAAGCAGGCGTTCTACCGCTGAACTACGCGCCCGACGGAAGCGGCTGCGTTTCTACCCGCGCCACCGGGGGGTGTCAATTCGGACGAGCGGCGCTCGGAGCCTACGCCGCCGCCAGCTCGCGCAGGCCCTCCACCGCGTCCGGGTTCGCGTCGAGCACCGGCTTGGGGAGCCGCTGCAGCGCCAGCTCGGCGAACTCGGCGATGCCGTCGAGCCCGGCCACGATCCAGACGCGCTCGCCGTTCTGCAGGGTGAGGAAGAACCAGGCGTTCACCGGGTTGAGCGTGATCTTGGCGACCTCGCGCCACCGGTAGAGGTGGGTGCGGAACGCGCCGCGCCGCTCGATGGTGATGTCGTCGAGCCGGATGCGGAAGCGCGCCTCCAGGACGCCGAGCCACCCGCCGCCGACGAGCGCGAGCGCGCCCATGACCTCGGCGAGCGTGCGGCCGGAGCCCTCCTGGCCCGGCTTCCACGACACCGACAGCGCCAGCGCCACGAACGCGGCGCAGGGCAGGACGAGGACCGCCGCCAGCGTGGCGAAGTAGCCGCGCGGCATGCGCAGCACGAGCGATCCCGCCTGGCGGCCCACGCGCAGGCGCCGGCGGCTCCCGATCCAGGCCAGGAGCGCGGGCACTCCGAACATGACCACCGTCACCCCGGCGAGGCCGGCGACCACGCGCACCATGAGCGCCGTTCTCGCTCCGCTGCGCTCCGGCGCGCAAGGGGCCACGTCGGGCCGGAAGCGTTGCGCCCTGCGTCAGGCCGGTGCTACACCCCCCTGCCATGTCCGAACTGGTGAAGGTGACGCTCCCCGACGGCTCGTCCAAGGAGGCGCCGCGCGGGATGCGCATCGCCGACTTCGTGCGCGAGCAGATCGGCCCGGGGCTGGCCAAGGCCGCGTACTTCGCCAAGCTCGACGGCGAGCCCGTCGATCTGTCGCGGGCCCTCGACCGGGACGCGCGGCTCGAGATCGTCACCACCAAGAGCCCCGAGGCGCTGGAGGTCGCGCGCCACGACGCCGCGCATGTCATGGCGAGCGTGGTGCAGCGCCTCTACCCCGGGACGCAGGTCACCATCGGCCCCTCCATCGAGGACGGCTTCTACTACGACTTCGCCCGCGAGCAGCCGTTCACGCCCGACGACCTGGCGGCGATCGAGAAGGGCATCGCCGAGGAGATCAAGGCCGACCACCCGTTCGTGCGCGAGGAGATCGCGATGGGCGACGCCATCGCCCTCTTCGAGCGGCTGGGCGAGAAGTTCAAGGTCGAGATCGTCCGCGACATCGCCGCCAAGGGGTCGAAGACGCTGACGCTCTACAAGCACGGAGCGTGGACCGACTTCTGCCTCGGGCCGCACGGCCCCTCCACCGGCCGGCTCGGGGCGGTGAAGCTCATGAACGTGGCTGGCGCCTACTGGCGCGGCGACCCGAAGAACCCGATGCTGCAGCGGATCTACGGGACGCAGTTCTTCGACAGGAAGCAGCTCGACGAGCACCTGCGGAAGCTGGAGGAGGCGAGGAAGCGGGACCACCGCAAGCTCGGGCCGGCGCTCGGGCTGTTCGCCTTCCACGAGGTGGCGCCGGGCTCGGCCTTCTGGCTGCCGAAGGGCACGATCCTCTACCACACGCTGGCCGACGCCATGCGACGGCTGGTGAAGCGCTTCGGCTACCAGGAGGTGAAGACGCCGCTGCTCTTCAACAAGCGGCTGTGGGAGCAGAGCGGCCACTGGGGCGTGTACCGCGAGAACATGTTCCTCGTCTTCGACAAGGAGTCGGACCCGTCCCTCCCGGTGGAGGACCGGCTGTCCATGAGCCTCAAGCCCATGAACTGCCCGTCGCACCACCTCCTCTACAAGCTGGAGAAGCGCTCCTACCGCGAGCTGCCCATCCGCTACTTCACCGTGGACGTGCTGCACCGCAACGAGCTCTCCGGCTCGCTGGGCGGGCTCACCCGCGTCCGCCAGTTCGCGCAGGACGACGCGCACATCTACGCCATGGAGTCCCAGATCTCGGAGGAGTTCACGAGGTTCATGGCACTGATGCGCACGGTCTACGGCGCGTTCGGGCTGGAGTTCAAGCTGGGCTTCGCCACCCGGCCCGCGAACCCGGCGGACCGCATCGGCGACGACGCGCTCTGGGACAAGGCGGAGGGTGCGCTGCGCGTGGCGCTGGAGAGCTCCGGGCTCCCCTGGCAGCTCAACGCCGGCGACGGCGCCTTCTACGGCCCCAAGATCGACTTCGCCGTCACGGACTCCCTCGGCCGCTCCTGGCAGACCTGCACCTTCCAGCTCGACTACGCCGCGCCGGAGCGCTTCGACCTCACCTACGTCGGCGACGACAACCGGGAGCACCGCCCGGTCGTCATCCACCGCGCGGTCTACGGCTCGTTCGAGCGCTTCATCGCCATCCTCACCGAGCACTACGCCGGAGCGTTCCCGGCCTGGCTCGCGCCGCTGCAGGCGCGCGTGGTCACGGTCTCGGACCGGTTCAACGACTGGGGGCGCGCGGTGGTGGACCGGCTCTCGGCCGCGGGCTTCCGCGCCGAGCTCGACGAGTCGTCGGACAAGCTCGGCGCCAAGATCCGGAACGCGGAGCTGGCCAAGGTCCCTTACTGCGTGGTCGTGGGCGAGAAGGAGGTCGCCGCCCAGGGCGTCGCCCCACGCCGGCACGGCGGGGAAGATCTCAAGTCCATGGCGCTCGACGCGTTCGTCGAGCTCATGAAGAACGAAGCGACGCCGCCGTACTGAGCACGTCCAGCGGGAGCGCTTGCCTGAGGGTCAAACATTGACGACACCCCAACCGAGCAGCCGCCCGTTGCTTGACGCGACAAGACGCCACAGCTAGGCTTCACACCCTCATGTCGCCGCAGCGCACCAGCGTACGACTTCTTAGCCAGGCGGGAGAGATCCGGCCCGGCTAGCGCTGCGCCAGACCTCTTCCGCCGAACCCGGCCGGAGAGGTCTCCTCGACAGAGACGGCTTCTTCGGCCTCCGCATCGCAGGAGCCAGGAGAACCGCATGTCGACGCCGAACCCCACGATCCAGGGCGCAGCCGAGCAGCCGGAGGGCGGCGTAGCCGCCGCAATCTCCCCGGACCGCTCTGGTACACTCGCCGGTTCACGCAACGGCGAGGGCGCACACGCGCCCGAGAAGAGAGGGCGCACCATGAGCGACCCCCAGGACCGCGTCGTCGTCTTCGACACCACGCTCCGCGACGGCGAGCAGAGCCCCGGCGCGTCGATGAACCTCTCCCAGAAGCTCCAGGTCGCGACGGCGCTGCGCGACCTGGGCGTCGACGTCATCGAGGCCGGCTTCGCCGCCGCCTCGCCCGGCGACTTCGAGGCCATCCAGGCCATCGCCCGCCAGGTCGACGGGCCGACCATCTGCAGCCTCTCCCGCTGCAACAAGGGGGACATCGACGCGTCCTGGAACGCGCTCAAGGACGCGCGCAGGAAGCGCATCCACGTCTTCCTGGCGACGAGCCCGATCCACCGCGACTTCAAGCTCAAGATGGCGAAGGAGGAGATCATCCGCCGCGCCGTCGAGGGCGTGAAGATGGCGCGCGAGCGCTGCGAGGACGTCGAGTTCTCCACCGAGGACGCCGCCCGCACCGAGCTCGAGTTCCTGGCCGAGGTGGTCGAGCGCGCCATCGAGGCCGGCGCCACCACCCTCAACATCCCCGACACCGTCGGCTACGCGCTGCCGCAGACGTACGCCGAGACGCTCTCCTACCTCCGCAAGCACGTCCGCGGCATCGACCGCGTGGTCATGAGCGTGCACTGCCACAACGACCTCGGCCTGGCGGTGGCGAACTCGCTCGCCGGCGTCATGGTGGGCGCCCGGCAGGTGGAGTGCACCATCAACGGCATCGGCGAGCGCGCCGGGAACGCCTCGCTCGAGGAGATCGCCATGGCGCTGAAGACGCGTGGCGACGTCTTCGGCGTGCGCACCGGCATCCGGACCGAGCGGCTCTACCCGACGAGCCGGCTCGTCTCGCAGGTGACCGGGCTGCACGTGCAGCGCAACAAGGCCATCGTCGGCCAGAACGCGTTCGCGCACGAGGCGGGCATCCACCAGCACGGGATGCTCACCCACCGCGAGACCTACGAGATCATGCGGCCCGAGGAGGTCGGCTTCACCCGCTCCTCGCTGGTGCTGGGCAAGCACTCCGGCCGCCACGCGCTGAAGGAGCGGCTGGTCGCGCTCGGCTACAAGCTGGACGACGCCCAGCTCGACAAGGTCTTCGCCGAGTTCAAGGTGCTCTGCGACAAGAAGAAGGAGATCTACGACGCCGACCTGGAGGCGCTCGTCATCCACGGGCAGATCCTGCAGGACGGCGCGCACACCTGGGAGCTGGTGGCGCTCTCCACCACCAGCGGCACCGGCACGCTGCCGGCGGCCTCCATCGCGCTGGCCAAGGCCGACGGCTCGCGCCACCACGAGGCCTGCGGCGGCGACGGGCCGGTCGACGCGGTGTTCAAGGCGATCGAGCGGATCACCGGCATCACCGGGAAGCTCCGCGACTACCAGATCCAGAGCGTGACCGTGGGCGAGGACGCGCAGGGCGAGGTGGTGCTGGAGGTGGAGCACCCGACCGGCGTCTACCGCGGGCGCGCCATCTCCACCGACATCATCGAGGGCTCGGCGCGCGCCTACCTCGACGTCGTGAACCGCATCGCGCTGAAGCAGCCGTCGGTCAAGGTGTCGGCCCAGGCCGCCGACGGCACGCCCTAGCCGCATGACGCCCGCGCCGCGCACGCTGTTCGACAAGGTCTGGGACACCCACGTGGTGGTCCCGGAGACGGCCGACGCCCCGGCCGTCCTCTACGTCGATCTCCACCTCGTGCACGAGGTGACGAGCCCGCAGGCCTTCTCGCTCCTCGCCTCGCGCGGGCTCCGGCTCCGCCGCCCCGAGCGGACGCTGGCGACGATGGACCACTCCACGCCCACCACGCCGCGCGGCTGGGACGGGCGCTGGGCGTTCGCCGACGCGCAGGCGGAGGCGCAGGTGAAGCGCCTCGAGGAGAACTGCGCCGCGTTCGGGGTGGAGCTGCACGGCCTGGGCGACGCGGCGCAGGGCATCGTCCACGTCATCGGCCCGGAGCTGGGCGCCACCCAGCCCGGGATGACGGTGGTCTGCGGCGACAGCCACACCGCCACGCACGGCGCCTTCGGCGCGCTCGCCTTCGGCATCGGTACCTCCGAGGTGGGGCACGTCCTCGCCACGCAGTGCCTGCTGCAGCGCCGGCCCCGGACGCTGCGCGTGAGCGTCGCCGGCCGCCTCGGTCCGGGCGTCTCGGCGAAGGACCTCATCCTCGCCATCATCGCCAGGCTCGGGGTCGGCGGCGGGACCGGGCACGTCGTGGAGTACGCCGGCCCCGCCGTCCGCGCGCTCTCCATGGACGCGCGCATGACGGTCTCGAACATGTCGATCGAGATGGGCGCCCGCGCCGGGATGATCGCGCCCGACGACGGCACGTTCCAGTACCTGTCCGGCCGCCCGCGCGTGCCGCAGGGTGCGGCCTTCGAGGTGGCGGTGCAGCGCTGGCGCGCGCTCGCCACCGAGGAGGGCGCCCGCTTCGATCGCGAGGTCGAGATCGACGCCTCGGCGCTCGAGCCGATGATCACCTGGGGCACGAATCCCGCCCAGGCCATCCCGCTGAGCGGTCACGTGCCCGATCCCGCCGCCGCGCCCGACGCCGCCTCGCGCGGCGCGCTGGAGGGGGTGCTCCGCTACATGGGGCTCGCCCCCGGCCAGCGGCTCCTCGGCCAGAAGGTCGACGTCGTCTTCATCGGCTCGTGCACGAACTCGCGCCTCCCCGACCTGCGCGAGGCGGCGAGCGTGCTGCGCGGGCGCAAGGTGAAGCTGCGGACGCTGGTCGTGCCCGGGTCGGCGGCGGTGAAGCGCGCCGCCGAGGCGGAGGGCCTCGATCGCGTCTTCCGCGACGCCGGCGCCGAGTGGCGCGAGCCCGGCTGCTCCATGTGCATCGCCATGAACGGCGACCAGATCGGCCGCGGCCAGTACTGCGTCTCCACGTCCAACCGCAACTTCGAGGGTCGCCAGGGCGCCGGCGGCCGCACGCTGCTCGCCAGCCCGCTCACCGCCGCGGCGGCGGCCGTCGCCGGCGAGGTCGCCGACCCGCGCCGCCTGGGGGTCTCCTAGATGGAGCCGCTCCGCCGCGTCACCAGCCGCACCGTCGTGCTCGACCGCGCGAACGTCGACACCGACCAGATCATCCCGGCCCGCTTCCTCAAGGTGACCGACAAGGCAGGGCTGGGCGAGGCGCTCTTCAGCGACTGGCGCTACGGCGCCGACGGCGCGCCCCGGCCCGACTTCGCGCTGAACCGGCCCGAGGCGCGAGGCTGCACCATCCTGGTGGCGGGCGACAACTTCGGCTGCGGCTCCTCGCGCGAGCACGCCCCGTGGGCGCTCGTCGCCGCCGGCTTCCGCGCGGTGGTGTCGACCTCCATCGCCGACATCTTCCGCAACAACGCGCTCAAGAACGGGCTCGTCCCGGTGGTGGTGCCGGCCGAGGCGCACGCGCGGCTCCTGGCGGCGCCGGGCGCGGAGGTCACCGTCGACCTCGAGCGGCGGACCATCTCGCTCCCGGGCGGCGGCGAGGCCGCGTTCCCCATCGACGGCTTCTCCCGCACCTGCCTCCTGAACGGCGTGGACGAGCTGGGGTGGCTCCTCTCGCAGGCGGACGCCATCGCCGCGTACGAGAGGTCGCGGTGAAGGCGACCATCGCGGTCCTCGGCGGCGACGGCATCGGCCCGGAGGTGGCGCGGCAGGGCGTGGCGGTGCTGCGCGCCGTGGCCCAGGCCTACCGGCACGATTTCGAGCTCACCGAGGCGCCGGTGGGCGGGGCCGCCATCGACGCCACCGGCAGCGCGCTGCCCGACGACACGCTCGCGCTCTGCCGGCGCGCCGACGCCATCCTCTTCGGAGCCATCGGCGGGCCGAGGTGGGGCCCATCGGCGCCCGTCCGCCCGGAGCAGGGGCTCCTCGCGCTGCGCAAGGAGCTCGGCCTCTACGCCAACCTCCGTCCGGTGAGCGTCTTCGCCAAGCTGGCGGCCGCGTCGCCGCTCCGGCCCGAGCTCCTGCAGGGCGTGGACATGATGATCGTCCGCGAGCTCACCGGAGGGATCTACTTCGGCGAGAAGCGGCGCGACGCGACCAGCGCCTACGACGCCTGCGTCTACACGGCCCCGGAGATCGAGCGCGTGGTGCGCGTCGCGGCGCGCCTGGCGCAGCGCCGCAAGCGGCGCCTCATGAGCGTCGACAAGGCGAACGTGCTCGAGACCTCGCGGCTGTGGCGCGAGGTGGCGACGCGGGTGGTGGCGGACGAGTTCCCCGACGTCCGGCTCGAGCACCAGCTCGTCGACTCCTGCGCCATGCTGCTGGTGAAGCGGCCGTGGGACTTCGACGTGGTCGTCACCGAGAACATGTTCGGCGACATCCTCACCGACGAGGCGTCCGTCATCGCCGGCTCCATCGGCCTCCTCCCCTCGGCCTCGCTGGGGGAGGGGAGGCGCGGCCTGTACGAGCCCATCCACGGCTCGGCGCCGGACATCGCCGGCAAGGGCGTCGCCAACCCCTACGGCACGATCCTCTCCGTGGCGCTGCTGCTGCGGCACTCGCTCGGCCTGGAGGCGGAGGCGCACGCGGTCGAGGGGGCCGTGGCCGCGGCCATCGACCGCGGGGTGGGGACGCCCGACGTCGCGCCCCGGGAGCGGGCGGTGAGCACGGACGAGGCGGGCGGCGCGGTGCTGCAGGCGCTGAAACGACTTTCGAGCTAGGGCAGGCACGAGGAGGCCGACACCATGGGATTCGATCCGAGGCACCAGAGCCGCCAGCTGTACGACGGGTACGACCGCGCGCCGGCGCGCGCCATGATGCACGCCATCGGCTTCTCGCGGGAGGACCTGGCGAAGCCGTGCATCCTCGTCGCCAACACCTGGATCGAGACGATGCCGTGCAACTACCACCTGCGGCGGCTGGCCGAGGTGGTGAAGGAGGGCATCCGCGCGGCGGGCGGCACGCCCATGGAGATGAACACCGTCGCCATCTCCGACGGCGTGGCCATGGGCACCGAGGGTATGAAGGCCTCGCTCATCAGCCGCGAGGTCATCGCCGACTCGATCGAGCTCGTCGGGCGCGGGCACTGGTTCGACGGGGTGGTGGCCCTGGTCGGCTGCGACAAGACCATCCCCGGCGCGGCGCTGGCGCTCATGCGGCTGAACGTGCCCGGCCTCGTCCTCTACGGCGGCTCGATCGCCGCCGGCCGGCTCGACGGGCGCGACATCACGATCCAGCACGTGTTCGAGGCGGTGGGCGCCTTCGCCGCCGGCAAGATCGACGAGCGGCGGCTGCAGCAGGTGGAGGACACCGCCTGCCCCGGCGCCGGCGCCTGCGGCGGCCAGTACACCGCCAACACCATGTCGCTGGCGCTCGAGTTCGTCGGACTCTCGCCGGTCGGCTACAACACCATCCCCGCGCTCGATCCGCGCAAGGAACCGGCCACGCGCGAGGCGGGCAAGCTCGTCATGGAGCTCCTGGCCAAGGGCCAGCGGCCGCGCGACATCGTCACCCGCGCCGCCATCGACAACGCCATCGCCGGCGTGGCCACCACCGGCGGCTCGACCAACGCCGTCCTGCACTTCAGCGCCATCGCCCGCGAGGCGGGGATCCCCATCGACCTCGACGACTTCGACCGCATCTCGCGGCGCACCCCCATCTACGCGAGCCTGCTCCCCGGCGGGGAGTTCACCGCGCCCGACCTCGACGCCGCCGGCGGCACGCGGCTCGTCTGGAAGCGGCTGGCGGACACCGGCCTGGTGGACGGCTCGCAGCCGGCGGCGGACGGGAAGCCCTGGTCGGAGCACGCCGCCACCGCCCAGGAGACGCCCGGGCAGCGCGTGGTCGCGCCGGCGGGCCAGCCGTTCAAGGAGACCGGAGGGCTCGTCATCCTGAAGGGCGGGCTCGCGCCCGACGGCGCGGTGGTGAAGATGGCGGGCCACGAGCGGACGCGGCACGTCGGCCCGGCGCGCGTCTTCGACCGCGAGGAGGACGCCATGGCGGCGGTGAAGGCGAACGCCATCCGCCCCGGCGACGTGGTCGTCATCCGCTACGAGGGGCCGAAGGGCGGCCCGGGCATGCGCGAGATGCTGGGCGTCACCGCCGCCATCGTCGGCCAGGGCCTGGGCGAGTCGGTGGCGCTCGTCACCGACGGCCGGTTCAGCGGCGCGACCAAGGGGCTCATGATCGGCCACGTGGCGCCCGAGGCGTGCGTGGGCGGGCCCATCGCCGCGCTCCGCGACGGCGACGAGATCACCATCGACGCCGAGGCCCGCCGCATCGACGTGAAGCTCTCGCCCGCCGAGCTGGCGCGCCGGATGAAGGCGTGGCGGCAGCCGGCGCCGCGCTACACGGCCGGCGTCTTCGCCAAGTACGCCGCGCTCGTCTCCAGCGCCGCGGAGGGCGCGGTGACGCGCGCCTTCCCGACGCCGACGCGCGCTTCGACTCCGGCGCCGCGCCGCGACCGGTCTGCCCCTCCCGCTCGCCCTGAGCGTAGCGCGAGCCGCAAGGCGAGCGCGAAGTCGAAGGGCGCTTCGAAGGCCCGCTCTGCCAAGAAGCAGGGCCGGGGGAAGGTGGCCGTACGCGGGCGCGGTCGCTGACGAGGACGGCGCCGCGCCGCACCCCCGAGCTCGAGGACTCCCAGGAGCCTTTCCCACACGCACCCGAAGCACGAACGAGAGAGACCATGGCCAAGCAGAAGATGACGGGCGCCCAGGCGGTCGTGAAGGCGCTCGAGGCCGAGGAGGTGGAGTACCTCTTCGGCATGCCGGGCGGGACGATCCTGCCCCTGTACGACGCGCTGTACGCGTCGGAGAAGCTGAAGCACGTCCTCGTCCGCCACGAGCAGGTGGGCGGGCACGCGGCGGAGGGCTACGCGCACGCCACCGGCAAGGTGGGCGTGTGCCTCGGCACCTCCGGGCCCGGCTCGACGAACCTCGTCACGCCCATCGCCGACGCCTACATGGACTCGGTGCCGCTCGTCGCCATCACCGCCAACGTGTCGCGCCCGCTCATCGGCACCGACGCCTTCCAGGAGGCCGACATCACCGGCATCACCATGCCGGTGACGAAGCACAACTACCTCGTCACCGACCCGGGCGACATCGCGCGCGTGGTGAAGGAGGCCTTCCACCTGGCGCGCACCGGGCGTCCGGGGCCGGTGCACGTCGACTTCCCCAAGGACGTGCTCCAGGCCGAGTGCGAGTTCGAGTACCCGGACGCCGTGCACATCCCGGGCTACATGCCGCCGCTCAAGGAGGCGCCGCCCCTGGCCGAGGCGGCGACGCTCATCCGCTCCTCCATCCGGCCGGTCATCTACATCGGCGGCGGCGTCCGCACCGGCAACGCCTTCTCCGAGGTGTTCGAGTTCTGCGAGACGCTGGGCGCGCCGGTGGTGACGACGCTCCACGGCAAGGGCGCCTTCCCCGAGACGCACCCGCAGTGCCTGCGCATGTTCGGCATGCACGGCTCCCGCTACGCCAATTACACGGTGCAGGCCTCCGACCTCATCATCGCGCTCGGCGCCCGCTTCGACGACCGCGTCACCGGCAAGCTCTCCACCTTCGCGCCGGAGGCCAAGGTCATCCACCTCGAGGTCGACCCGGCCGAGGTGTCGAAGCTCGTCACCGCCACCGTCCCGCTGGTGGGCGAGCTGAAGCACCTGCTCCCCAAGCTCACCGCCGAGGTGAAGAGGGTCTTCGCCGAGCGCGGCCGGCCCGACCTCTCCGTCTGGTGGAAGCGCGTCCACGAGTGGAAGGAGAAGTGGCCGCTCAAGATCAAGCAGGAGGGCGAGGAGCAGATCCTGCCCCAGACCGCCATCAAGCGGATCTGGGAGAAGGCCCAGGGCCGGAACGCCATCGTCACCACCGGCGTGGGCGAGCACCAGATGTGGGCCGCGCAGTTCTGGGAGGTCTCCAAGCCGCGCGAGTTCATCACCTCGGGCGGCCTCGGCACCATGGGCGTGTGCCTGCCCTTCGCCATCGGCATGCAGCTCGCCCGGCCCGACGCCATGGTCGTCGGCATCGACGGCGACGGCAGCTTCCAGATGACGCTGCAGGACCTCGCCACCGCCGCCGAGCACCGGCTCCCCATCAAGATCTTCGTCATCAACAACCTGTTCCTGGGGATGGTCCGGCAGTGGCAGGAGCTCTTCTACCAGGAGCGCTTCAGCGAGACGCCGCTCGCCGACCTGCCCGACATCGTCAAGCTGGCCGACGCTTACGGGTGCCTCGGGCTGCGCGCCACGAAGGTGGAGGAGCTCGACGGCGTGATCGAGCGCGCGCTCGACCACAAGGGCGGGCCGGTCATCGTGGACGTCCGCGTGAAGCGCGAGGAGAAGGTCTACCCGATGGTCCCGGCCGGCGCGCCGCTCAACGACATGATCGGAGGGGAGTAGCCATGGTCGAGAGAACGGAGCAGCTGCCGCCCGGGAACCTGCACACGCTGTCCCTGCTCGTCGAGAACAAGCCGGCCGTACTGCAGCGCATCGCCGGGCTCTTCGCGCGGCGCGGCTACAACATCGAGTCGCTGGCGGTCGGCCCCACCGAGCGCCCCGAGTACTCGCGCATGACCGTCGTCGTGCGGCTGCACCAGAAGCCGGTCGAGCAGGTGGTGCGGCAGATCCAGAAGCTCGTGCCGGTGATCGAGGTCCGGGAGATGCTCTCCGCGGACAAGATCGAGCGCGAGCTCGTCCTCATCAAGATCAAGACGCCGGAGCGGAACCACGCCGAGCTCCGCGCCATCGCCGACACCTACGCGGCGGAGATCGTGGACGTGTCGCCCGACGCGCTCATGATCGAGGCCACCGGCACCGCCGCCAAGCTCGACGCGCTCGAGGAGCGGCTCGCCCACTTCGGCATCACCGAGCTGTGCCGCTCCGGCGCCATCGCGCTGGAGCGCGGCTTCAAGACCCTCGCCCCCCCGCATCTCAAGGAAGGATAGGAACGAATCGATGGCCACCATCTACTACGACAAGGACGCGAACCTCGACCTGGTGAAGGGGAAGAAGGTCGCGATCATCGGCTACGGCTCGCAGGGCCACGCCCACGCGCTCAACCTCCGCGACTCGGGCGTCGACGTGCGCGTCGGCCTGCAGCCGGGCTCGAAGTCGAAGGCCAAGGCGGAGGGCGCGGGCCTCAGGGTGGTGACCCCGGCCCAGGCCGCGAAGGAGGCCGACCTCGTCATGGTCCTCGCCCCGGACCAGACGCAGAAGAGGATCTACGACGAGGAGCTGGCCCCGGGGCTCACCAAGGGCAAGGCGCTCTTCTTCGCCCACGGCTTCAACATCCACTTCGGGCAGATCCGCCCCTCGCCCGACGTGGACGTGGCGCTGGTGGCGCCGAAGGGCCCCGGCCACCTCGTCCGTCGCCAGTTCCAGGACGGGCGCGGCATCCCCTGCCTCATCGCCGTCCAGCAGGACGCGACCGGCCAGGCGAAGCAGATCGGCCTCGCCTACGCGCGCGCCATCGGCGGCACCCGCGCCGGCACGCTCGAGACGACTTTCAAGGAGGAGACGGAGACCGACCTCTTCGGCGAGCAGGCCGTCCTCTGCGGCGGCGCCTCGGCGCTGGTGAAGGCCGGCTACGAGGTGCTGACCGAGGCCGGCTACCAGCCGGAGAGCGCTTACTTCGAGTGCCTGCACGAGCTCAAGCTCATCGTCGACCTCATGTACGAGGGCGGGCTCGCCTGGATGCGCCACTCCATCAGCGACACGGCCGAGTACGGCGACTACACGCGAGGCCCGCGCATCGTCACCGAGGAGACGAAGAACGAGATGCGCCGCATCCTGAAGGAGATCCAGGGCGGCCACTTCGCCAAGGAGTTCATCCTGGAGAACCAGCTCGGCCGGCCGGTCTTCGACAAGCTGCGCGAGAAGGAGAAGGCGCACCCGATCGAGGAGGTGGGCAAGCGCCTGCGCGACATGATGAGCTGGATCCGGGAGGCGAAGAAGGACTCCTCCGATCCCGGTCGCTAGGCGAGCGCGGCGGCGTGGGGCGGGCCTCCCGCTCGCCTCACGTTGACTTTGCTCGCGAAATCCTTATCCTCTTGCGTCCTTCGGCCGTCCGGGGGCCCCGAAGGCGCCGAGCCGTTTTTTCCGCAATTCCGGAGCGTTCCCTGCAGTCGGCGCTCCCACGGATGGAGGCATCGAGCCATCGCACTCCCACCACGAGACCCTCGCGACCGCGGCGGCGGCAACCGCGACGCACGCACCAACCGCCGCATCAAGGCACGCGAGGTGCGGGTGGTCGGCCCCGACGCTGAACAGCTCGGGATCCTCCCCGTCGAGCAGGCGCTGGCGCGCGCGCAGGAGCTGGGCATGGACCTCGTCGAGGTCAGCCCCATGGCGAAGCCGCCCGTCTGCAAGATCATGGATTACGGGAAGTTCAAGTACACGGAGAAGAAGAAGCAGAACGAGGCCAAGAAGAAGCAGGTGGTGGTGCAGCTGAAGGAGGTCAAGCTGCGCCCCCGTACCGAGCAGCACGACTACGACACCAAGGTCGGCAAGATCCGCGAGTTCCTCGGCGAGGCCAACAAGGCGCGCGTGACCGTGATGTTCCGCGGCCGCGAGATCACGCACCGCGAGCTCGGCCAGAAGGTCCTGCAGCGCGTCATCGAGGACATGAAGGACATGGCGGTGATCGAGTCGGCGCCCCGCATGGAAGGGCGCCAGATGTTCATGATCCTCGCCCCGAACCCGCGCATGCTGCAGGCGCAGCGCGATCGCGCCAAGGCCGAGGCGGAGAAGGCCGCCAAGGCCTCGGCCACGGGAACGCCCGCGCCCGTCGCGGCGGCCTCCGCCGCGCCGGCCGCCGCGCCCACGCCGCCGCCCGAGGCGAAGCCGCCC
>DASTGH010000274.1:0-3141 GCA_035719345.1 Anaeromyxobacteraceae bacterium | reverse complement strand
GGTGGCGAGGGCGAGCGGCGTCCTGCCGCAGGTCGCGTGATCTGCGTCAGTTCGCGGCCATCTACTACTGGTAAATTAAACGTCTCTGTTGGAGACACCCTTTCGTTGGATACCCGGCCGTCGAGGTGAGCTAAGAGTCCGGGATCTGGACTTTCGCCCCGCGCGCAGGTGACTTGCGATCGTTTACACGCTCTCGCCCAGCGCGATGCGTGCAATGCGTGAGTCACTGAAAGTGATGAAGCCCGGAGCCCTCCGAGCGGTCGCGTGACAACTTGTCGCCCCTCCTAAAGAGGTATGTATGAGCCCCGGCCGAGCCGCCTGGCGGTTGCCAGGGTCGGCTGCCACCACCATCCTCGGGCAGTCCGACCCACGGTGCAGTTGCCGTACGCACATCGCGGGTCGGGCGGGCGCGGATCCTCGAGACCGCAAGTGAACATACCGACGCGTCGCCGGGGGCCCTCTGGCCCGCACGAACCGGCGACTCGCCTGGAGGGCAACAGCAATGGTGAAGCACACGATGAAGCTGCTGCAGATCTCTGCGGCGGCCCTGGCGGTCGCCAGCGCCTCGACGGCCAGCGCGACCCTGCTCGACCACGGCCCGGGCGATCCGGTCCTCGTCTTCCCGCTCTGGTACCGCGACCTCAACGGGCTCGCGCTCTCCGAGTGTCTCTCGGTCACCCCCTCGCCGAACGGCGCGGCCGCCGGCAAGCCGATGTGCTTCCCGCGGAACCCCGATCCCGCCGGCTTCGCCGGTAACATCGGCCCCGAGGTCTTCTACACGGACCTCAACGTCGGCCTGAACGGCGCGAACGGAATGAACCTCCGCTACGTCGCCGCGCTCGAGGGCTCGTACCTGCCCGCCGGCGTGCCGGTCCACGGCACCGAGTCGCTCTTCGCCCGCCTCCGCATCACGGCGAACATCCTGGTCCCCGGCACCTACAAGGTGACCCACCCTTACGGCGTCGAGATCTTCACGGTCAAGGCGGCGGACCTCGGGCCCCGCGCCATCTTCTGGACGGCCGACGTGCCGCTCGGCGCCATCATGGACTTCAACTCGGCGCTCGGCGGCCGCATCGGTCCGTTCATCCAGTGGGACTTCGTCGATCCGGGCGTCGTCCTCAGCGTGGTGAACGCGGCGGGCACGACCGAGTCCTTCGTCGGCGACCCGAACTTCACCCACACGTACACGGGCAGCCCCTTCGGCACCAACTTCGTCCGCGTCGACGGGCCGGTGGGCTCGAACCTGGACGGCGTCGGCAACGACTTCATCCAGAGCCCCCTCGCCAACGTGCTCGGCCAGAAGTGGACGGCCCCCATCCCCACGCCCACCAACGTGAAGCGCGCGACCTACTCGCGTGACCCCGTGGCCGGCATCACCTCGATCGACGTGTGGGCGTCCTCGGCGCCGGCGCAGAAGATGTTCGTGACCGGCTCCGGCATGCCCAGCATCGCGCTCGTCGGCGACGCGCTCGGCAACTACTTCGGCCACATCGAGATCCCGGCGACCTCGGTCACCCCGGCCGGCGTCACCGTGACGAACGCCACCTCGCTCCCGGTGGTGAACGTCGTCGCGGCGCTCATCGACGTCGTCAAGGTGAAGGCCCCGGCGCCCGCGCCGTTCGGGACGACCTATGCCACGGCGACGAGCACGCTGGCGGTCACCGCCGTCACCAGCGACCTCTCCGTCCCGGCCCCTGCCCTGGTGGTCGCCGGCCCGCTCGGCGGCCTGATGACCGCGGGCGCGTACAGCACGGTGCTCACGGCCGGCAAGCTCCCGCCCATGAACGTCACGGTCAACTCCGCCGCCGGCGGCACCGAGACGGAGGACGTCGTCATCCTGCCGGGCCTGGCGATGAACAAGCCGGGCGCGCCGACCGCCGTCTCCGACGTGACGACGACCAACCAGAACGTCGCCATCACCATCGCGGCGACCGCCAACGACACGGTGGTGGCGCCCGCGACGATCAGCTCCGCCGTCATGGTCACGCCGCCGCTCTCCGGCGGCGTCGCGCCCGCGGCGGTCCTGGGCAGCTTCACCTACACGCCGGCGCTGAACTTCTCCGGCGTGGACGCGTTCCAGTACGTGATCATCGACTCGGCGGGCCAGGTCTCGAACGTGGCCACCGTCACCGTGAACGTCGTCTTCGTCGCCGTCGGCCCGACGGCCAACGCGGATGACTTCGCGCTGCAGCAGGGCACGTCGCGCGTCGCCACCGTGCTCGCGAACGACGTCGCCGCCGCGGGGACGACCATCAACCCTGCGACGGTCGTGATCGCGACGCTCCCCGCCCACGGCACCGCCACCCCGAACCTGGACGGCACGGTCACCTACCGGCCGGCCATCGGCTACATCGGGGCGGACAGCTTCGGCTACACGGTGAAGAACAACGCCGGCGTGGCGTCGAACGTCGCGACCGTCAGCATCGTGGTCGAGGGCGCCGCCGAGGCGCTGGCCATGACCCGGACCGACTTCGTCGTCTCCAAGAACCAGTGGAACCTCGTCGGCTCCACGAACTGGTTCGGCCCGACGCTGACCCACACCACCGTCACCTGCTGGGTCGGGAAGGGCATCGCCGTGGGTCCGCTCATCGGCACGGCCCCGATCGACACGACCGGCAAGTTCGCGCTCGTGCCGCCGCCGCTGACCACGCCGCCGCCGGATGCGACCAACATCTTCACCTGCCAGACGTCGAACGGCGGGTCGATCTCGGCGGTCGTCGCTCGGAAGTAACCGCAAGCTGAGCGGCAGGTAGCTGGCAGCATCCGGACCCGGTCTCCCGCGAGGGGGACCGGGTCCTCTCGTTTCAGGGCGGGTGCCGAGGTGGACGGGGTCGCGGCGTCCCAAGGTCAGAGGACTTCAGCCGCGCGGACGCCTTTCACCCACGGAAAATCGTCCGTTCCTGTGGGGCTGACCCGTTCTGGGTATGCGCATCCGCGCCACTCGCGCCCGTGGCGCGCACGCGGGTGCTCGCCGCATGGACGAGGGACACGGCCGCGTGGTTCTCCTCTCCCGCACCGTGATGGAGCGCGCGTCGGATCGCCTCTCGGTCGATCGGGAACGCCTCGGAACGGCGCCAGGCTCGCGTGTGTCGCCTGACTCCATGGAGTGATGCAGAGGCCGTGACAGGAGACCAGGCGAGT
>DASTGH010000273.1:0-7460 GCA_035719345.1 Anaeromyxobacteraceae bacterium | reverse complement strand
CTTCGAGTCGCTGGCAGGGCCGAAGCGGCTCGTCGAGCTGCCGGGCGCGACGCACGGCGGAGTGGACCTGCGGCCCGAGGCGCGCTGGTGGGACGAGGCGGTGGAGTTCCTGGCGGCCGGAAGGTGATCCTCGACCTCGGTCAGGCGCTCGCCGACAGGAGCTCGACGAGCGCCTTCTCCGACCCGTGCAGCCCCCGCACGCGCGAGAGCTCCTCCACCGCCCCGAAGTACTTCGCCACCACCTTCCCCTTCGAGAAGCCCTCGATCACCGCCGGGAAGATGTACGACGCCCTGCACACCGCGGGCGTGTTGCCGAGCGTCGCCGCGGTCGCCTTCACCGCCGCCACCACCATCCTCTTCCGGTCGGTCCGCCCCGGCACGATCTCCCCGGCGTGGCGCGCGAGCTCGCAGGCGCAGATGAGCGTCCCGGCCCAGGTGCGGAAGTCCTTGGCGGTGTACGGGCCGCCCATGACCTGCCGCACATACGCGTGGATGTGGCGGCGGCGCACGTCCACCACGGTGCCGTCCGGCTCCACCCACTTCAGCAGGTCGGGGCCCCGCACCCGGAGCAGCGCCCTCACCAGCCGCGCCACGCGCGCGTCCTTCACCTCGCGTACCTGCCGCTGGCCCGACTTCCCCGGGTAGTCGAAGCGGACGACGTCGCCCTTCACCTCGACGTGCTTCGCCTTGAGGGTGGCCACGCCGTAGCTCCTGTTGCGCCGGGCGTACACCTGCGATCCGGCGCGCATGAAGGCGGTGGCGAGGAGGTGCGCGGCCAGCGCCAGCACCTTCTCGCGCGGGAGTCCCCGCCGCGAGAGGTCGCGCCTCACCGCCGCCCGCAGCCGCGGCAACGCGTCCGCGAAGCGCACCAGGCGCCGGTACTTCGCGTTCTCCTGCCGCTGCCTGAAGGCGGGGTGGTAGCGGTACTGCCATCGCCCCGCCCGGTCGCGCCCGACGGCCTGCAGCTTGGCGCCGGCGGCCGGGCTCACGTGCACGTCGGTCCACGCCGGCGGGAGGCGCAGCGCGTGGACGCGCTCCAGCGCGCCGTCGGCGAGGGGGCGTCCTCCGGGCGCCACGTACCGGAATCCGCGCGACGGCGTCCCGACCCTGCGGATCCCTCCCCTCCGGAGCCTCTCCAGCGCCGTCATCCCTGGAAATGCGTCGTCACCGCGGGGGCAGGGCGCAAGCTCGCCCAGCCCGTTAGAGGTCGTTCGATGCGCCTCGCCACGCTCCGCGACGGCACGCGCGACGGCCGGCTGGCGGTCATCCGCCGCGATGGCGAGGCGTTCGCGCCGGCCGCCCATGTCGCGCCCACGCTGCAGGCCGCGCTCGACGACTGGGGCCGCTGCGAGCCCGCGCTGCGCGCGCTCCAGGCGGACGTCGACCGCGGCGCGGCGCCCGCGGAGCCCCTGCACCCCGAGAGCCTGCACGCTCCGCTGCCGCGCGCCTACGAGTGGGTCGACGGGTCCGCCTACCTGAACCACGTGCGGCTCGTGCGCAGGGCGCGCGGCGCCGAGCCGCCGCCGACGCTGGAGACCGACCCCCTCGTCTACCAGGGCGGCTCCGGCGTGCTCCTCGGGCCGTGCGAGCCCATCGCCCTCGGCGACGAGGCGCACGGCCTCGACTTCGAGGGCGAGGTCTGCGTCATCCTCGGCGACGTGCCGCTGGGCACCCGCGCCGCCGAGGCCGGCCGCTGCGTGCGCCTGCTCTGCCTCGCCAACGACGTCACGCTGCGCAACCTCGTCCCCGGGGAGCTGGCCAAGGGCTTCGGCTTCTTCCAGTCGAAGCCGGCCACCGCCTTCTCGCCGTTCGCGGTGACGCCGGACGAGCTGGGCGACGCCTGGCGCGGCGGGCGCATCCACCTCCGGCTGCGGGTCACGCTCAACGACGGCGTCGTCGGCGACCTCGAGGCCGGGCCGGAGATGCACTTCTCCTTCTTCGATCTCCTCGAGCACGTGGCGCGCACGCGCGCCTTCACCGCCGGGACGATCCTCGGCTCGGGCACCGTCTCCAACGCCGACCGCGCGCGCGGCATCTCCTGCCTCGCCGAGCGGCGCATGCTGGAGATCCTCGACGCCGGCCCGGGCGGGCAGCCGAGGACGCCATTCCTGCGGCGCGGGGATCGCGTCCGCATCGAGATGCACGACGCCGCCGGCCGGAGCCTCTTCGGCCGCATCGACCAGGTGGTGGCGTGATGCCCGCCTCGCCGCGCCTCGCGCTGTACGGGTACTGGCGCAGCTCGTCGTCGTGGCGCGTCCGCATCGGCCTCGGCTGGAAGGGCCTCGCCTACCAGTACCGCGCCGTGAACCTGCTCGACGGGCAGCAGTTCGGCGAGGAGCACCGCGCCCGCAGCCCGCTCTCCCAGGTGCCGGTGCTGGAGGTGGACGAGGACGGGCGCACCCGCCAGCTCGTGCAATCGGTCGCCATCCTGGAGTGGCTGGAGGAGCGCTTCCCGGCGCCGCCGCTCCTCCCCTCCGACGGCTATGGCCGCGCCCGCGTCCGCGCGCTCGCCGAGCACGTGAACTCCGGGATCCAGCCGTACCAGAACGCCGCCGCGCTGCGCTGGCTCAAGGAGCGCGAGCCGCCGCTCGACCAGGTCTGGGTCCGCCACTGGCTCGGTACCTGGCTCGCCGGGCTGGAGCGCGCGGTGAAGGACGGCGCCGGGCGCTTCTGCCACGGCGACGCGCCCACGCTCGCCGACGTCTACCTCGTCCCGCAGCTCTACGGGGCGCGCCGCTTCGGCGTCGACACCGCGCCCTATCCCACCCTGCTGCGCGTCGAGGCCGCCTGCCGGGAGCTGCCCGCCTTCCAGGCGGCGGCGCCCGAGCGGCAGCCCGACGCGCCCCCCGACGCGAGGAGCCCGCCATGACGACGAAGCTCGAGCCGATCGGCATCGTCCGGCTGGAGGCGCTGCACTACTACGTGCACGACCTCGACCGCAGCCGCCGCTTCTACACGGAGAAGATGGACTTCGCCGAGGTGGGGGTCTCCACCCCCGAGCTGACGCGCGAGGGGCGGCAGCAGTCGGCCGTGTTCGAGGCGGGCGGCGTGCGCGTCATCTGCTCGGAGCCGGTGGGCGAGGGCGGCCGCGCCTGGCGCTGGTTCAGGAAGCACCCGGACGGCGTGGGCACGCTCGTGTTCGAGGTGGAGGACGCCGAGAAGGCGTTCCGGCTGCTGGAGGACCGGGGCGCGACCCCGGTCACCGACCTGCAGACGGTGAAGGAGGGGGGCGGCGTCTTCAGGACGTTCAACATCACCACGCCCTTCGGCGACACGACCTTCCGGTTCGTGCAGCGCGACGGCTTCCGCGCGCCCTTCGCCGGCTGCGCCCTGCACGCGACCCCGCGCGGCGGGAAAAACGCGTTCGGCTTCGAGCACATCGACCACGTCACCTCGAACTTCGAGACGATGAAGCCGGCGCTGCTCTGGATGGAGCACGTCCTCGGGTTCCAGGAGTTCTGGGAGATCCAGTTCCACACCGCCGAGGCCGCGAGCGAGCAGCGCAAGAAGGCGATGCTGGCGAAGGGCTCGGGGCTGCGCTCGGTGGTGATGCGCGACCCGAAGTCGGGCGTGAAGTTCGCGAACAACGAGCCGTGGCGCCCTGCCTTCAAGAGCTCGCAGATCAACATCTTCCACGAGGAGCAGCGCGGCGACGGCATCCAGCACGCCGCGCTCACGGTGAAGGACATCCTCGCCGGCGTGCGCGGACTGCGCGAGCGCGGCGTCGAGTTCATGCCCACCCCCGCCGCCTACTACGAGGCCCTGCCCGACCGGCTGAAGCAGATCGGCGTGGGGCGGATCGACGAGGAGCCGCGCACGCTGCAGGAGCTGCAGATCCTGGTCGACGGCGCCGCGCCGGGGAGCTACCTCCTCCAGATCTTCCTCAAGGACTCGGCCGGGCTCTACGGCGAGCCCGAGGCCGGGCCCTTCTTCTACGAGATCATCCAGCGCAAGGGCGACCAGGGCTTCGGCGCCGGCAACTTCCGCGCGCTCTTCGAGTCGATCGAGCGCGAGCAGCAGAAGACGGGGCCGGCGTGATCGAGCGCCTCGTCCGCGGGGAGGTGGCGAGGAAGCACCACGTGGCCCTGCGCGGCCCGGGCGGCGAGCTGCGCCACGAGGAGTGCTTCACCCGCGCCGGCTTCGACGGCCCGTACACGATCCTGTACCACCTGCACCGCCCGCACGCGCAGCGGCTCTCGCCGGTGCGACACGGCTGGGTGGTGCCGCCGCCGGCGCCGCCCCGGTCCCTCGCCAAGCGCCACTACCGGACGCAGGACCTCGCCGCGAAGGGCGGCGCGCCCTCCGACGCGCGCGTGCCGCTCCTCTTCAACGGCGACGTGGTGGCGGGGCTCGCCACGCCCGACGCGCCCGACCCGGTCTACTTCGCGAACGGCGACGCCGACGACCTGTACTACGTGTTCGAGGGCGGCGG
Source organism: Anaeromyxobacteraceae bacterium (assembly GCA_035719345.1). Taxonomy (GTDB): domain Bacteria; phylum Myxococcota; class Myxococcia; order Myxococcales; family Anaeromyxobacteraceae; genus Anaeromyxobacter_A. The sequence continues at coordinate 3,028 of DASTGH010000273.1, read as the reverse complement.
GCTCCTCCGCTCGGCGCTCGGCGACCTGCGCTTCGAGAAGGACGACTACCTCTACGTGCCGCGCGGCCTCCTCCACCGGCTCCTGCCCGACCCCGGCCCGCAGCGCTGGCTCTCCCTGGAGTGCCTCGGCGGCGTGGGCGTGCCGCGGCAGTGGCGCAACGAGGCCGGCCAGCTGCGCATGGACGCGCCCTACTCGCACCGCGACTTCCGCCTCCCCGAGTTCCGCGGCCCGCAGGACGAGGGGATCCGCGAGCAGGTGGTGAAGCGCAACGGGGCGTTCCACGGGTACGCCTTCGACCACTCGCCGCTCGACGTGGTGGGGTGGGACGGCGCCGTCTACCCGGTCGCCTTCCCCATCCTGAACTTCCAGCCGCGGGCCGGGCTCGTGCACCTGCCGCCGACCTGGCACGGGACGTTCGCGGCGCGCGGCGCGCTCATCTGCTCGTTCGTGCCGCGGGTGGTGGACTTCCACCCCGAGGCCATCCCCTGCCCCTACCCGCACGCCAGCGTCGACGTCGACGAGATCCTGTTCTACGTGCGCGGGGAGTTCACGAGCCGGCGCGGCGTCGGGCCGGGCTCCATCTCGCACCACCCGGCGGGCGTGATGCACGGCCCGCACCCCGGCGCCTACGAGGGATCGATCGGCGCGCGCACCACGAGCGAGCTGGCGGTCATGCTCGACTGCTACCAGCCGCTCTCGGCCACGGCGGCGGCGCTCGGGATCGAGGACCCCGGCTACCAGGACAGCTTCCTGACGCCTTCCGCCGGCTGACGCCGCTCAGGCCATCCGCCGCAGGCGCTCGGCGGCCGGCCGGCGCCGCGCCGCCACCAGCTCCTCGTAGAGCGCGACGTACTCGTCCATCATCCGGTGCGCCGAGTGCGCCTCGACGCGCTCCCGCGCAGCCGCGCCGAGCCGGGCGCGCAGCGCCGGATCGTCCACCAGCCGCCGCAGCGCCGCCGCGACGCCCTCCACGTCGCCCGGCTCGGCGAGGAGCGCGGTCGCGCCGTGCTCGTGCACCTCGCAGATGGCGGGCAGGCGCGAGCTGACCGTGGGCAGGCCGGCGGCCATCCCCTCGAGCAGCGCCAGCGACTTCCCCTCGCGCTTCGAGGGCTGGGCGTAGACGTCGAGGCCGGCCAGCAGCGCCCGACCGTCCATGACCCGGCCGAGCGGGTGGATGCGTGGATCGCGCGCCGCGCGCCGCCGGAGGTCCTCCTCCATGGGCCCGTAGCCGACGAAGGCGACGTGCACGTCGGGGCGGCCCGGGAAGGCCCGCTCGAAGGCGTCGGCGAGCACGTCGGGCGCCTTCTCCTCGAAGAGCCGCCCCAGGTAGCCGATGACCACCGCGCCATCCGGCACGCCCATGCGCGCCCGCGCCTCGGCGCGCTGGCGCGCCGTCGGCAGCTCGCCCACGTCGATCCCGTTCTCGATGGTCTCGATGCGCGCGCGCGCCGGCACCCACGACTCGCGGTCGCGCGCGACCTCCTTGCCGCAGGCGACGAGCACCGGCGCCAGCTCCGCGGCGACCCGCGCCGCGAACCGCCGCGCGCCGCGCGGCGCCTTCACGGTGTGGAACGTCCCGATGGCGGACACGCCGGGCAGCAGCGAGGCGCAGGCGACCGCCACGATCCACGGGCCGATGTCGTGCGCGTGCAGCACGTCCGCGCCGAAGCGGTGCGCCGCGCCGACGATCCCGCTCACGGCCTCCACCGACAGGCCGCGCGCGGGGATGGCGAGGTGGGGCACGCCCTCGGCCTCGAGCAGCGCGCCGACGGGGCCGCGGCCATCGGCCAGCAACGCGCCGGCCGGCGCCCGGCCGTCGGCGCCGACCGCCACCACCATCGCGTCCACGCCGCGGCGACGGCTGCACGCGGCGAGATCGACGACGAGCCGCTCCAGCCCGCCGAGGAGGAGCCCGTGCATGACGTGGAGGACGCGGGGCATGGAAGGGTGCGCCGACCCGGGCGCATGCCCCAACGGTAGGTCCGCCCGCCCGCCGGAACGACTCCCCGGCCCCCTCGGGGCGGCCCTCGGCGCGCGCGCCGTGCGCAACGTTGCCCACAGCGAACGGAGCGGGGGCACGGGCGTGCGGATCCTCCATCTCAGGACGAGCGGCGGCGTCTACGGCGCGGAGCGCGTCATCCTCGCCCTCGCGGCCGAGCAGCGGCGCCAGGGGCACGACGCGGCCGTCCTGTGCCTGGACCCGCCGGGCGCGAGCGCTTTTGCCCAGGCGCTGCGCGCCTCCGGCGTTCCGGCCCGCCACCTCGCCGTCCCGGGCGGCGCCGACCCCGGCGCGGCGCTCGCGCTGCTCGCCGCCGTCCGGGACGCCTCGCCCGAGGTGCTGCACTCGCACGGCTACAAGACGGACGTCCTCCTGGCGGCCCTGCGCCCGCTCGCCGGGCGGCCGCCGCTCCCCCCGCTGGTCGCGACGAACCACAACTGGACCGGCGCCACCCGCGCGCTGCGCGTGTACGAGCGGCTCGACGCGCTGGCGCTTCGCGCGTTCGCGCGCGTGGCCGCCGTCTCCCGCGCCTCGCGGGCCGAGATGCTGGCGCGCGGGCTCCGCCCGGAGCGGGTGGCGGTGGTCCCGAACGGCATCGCCCTGCCCATGGTCGCGCCCGACCGGGCGCGCGCCCGGGCCGCGCTCGCGCGGCTCGTGCCCGACCCGGGTCCTTCACCGATCGTGGGGTACGTGGGCCGGCTCTCCGCCGAGAAGGGCGTGCGCGAGCTGGCCGACGCGCTCGGCTCGCCGCTGCTGGCCCAGGCCCGCGCCGTGCTCGTCGGCGACGGCCCGCTGCGAGGCGAGGTGGAGGCGGCGCTCGTCGCGCGCGGCCTCGCCGCCCGCGCGCACCTCGTCGGCTGGCGCGACGACGCCGCGGCGCTCCTGCCCGCCTTCGACGTCCTGGTGCTCCCCTCCTGGCGCGAGGGGGTGCCGCTCGCGGCGCTGGAGGCGTTCGCCGCGGGCGTGCCGGTGGTGGCGAGCCGCGTCGGCGGGATGCCCGACGTCGTTCGCGACGGCGAGACGGGCCT
>DASTGH010000272.1:0-5533 GCA_035719345.1 Anaeromyxobacteraceae bacterium | reverse complement strand
CTGCCTCACGCTCGCCGCGGCGCTCGGCAAGAGCGCCAACGTCGTCTTCGCCAAGCTGGCCGGGCGCGACCTCACCGCCGACCTCCTCCGGCTCGAGGCCGGCCGGTTCCTCTTCAACGCCCCGCTCCCCTTCGACTGGCCGGTGGAGCCGTCGCCGGCGCGCATCTCCGACGACCGGTTCGAGCTCGCCACCACCGCCGCCGGCTTCGGCGACGTCCGGCTCTCGCCGCTGCACGGCGCCGTCATCGCGAGCCTGGTCGCCAACGGCGGCACGTTCATCCCGCCGCGCGTCGTCGACGCGGTGGAGGGCGCGCCCATGCCCTCGCCGTTCGAGGGCCGGCCGATCCTGAAGCCGGAGGTCGCCGCCGCGCTCGCGCGCATGATGGAGACGACCGTCACCGACGGCACGGCGCGCAAGGTCTTCGGCCGCGACCGCCGCCAGCGGAACTCGCCCATGCGCGAGGTCACCGTCGCCGGCAAGACCGGCAGCCTCTCCGAGCAGGCGCCGTACCGGGACTACTCCTGGTTCGTCGGGTTCGCGCCGGTGGAGGACCCGCAGATCGTCGTCGCCGCCGTCGTCGTGAACGAGCGGCTCTGGCGCGTGAAGGCGTCGTTCGTCGCGCACGAGGCGCTCAAGGCCTGGTTCGAGGCCGAGGCGCCGAAGCGCGGCACGCGCACCGCGATGCGGTAGAGCTCACGGCGCGCCGCAGGCGATCCAGCGCGCGAGCAGGTCGCGCTCGTCGTCCGTCGGCCGCGGCTGGACGCCTCGGGGGGGCATCACCAGGCCGGCGGCGTGCGTGTCCGGCCACTGCGCAGCCTCGCGCGACGCGACGGCGTCGATCCAGGTCCGATGGGTGCGCACCGCCTCGTGCGTGTCCCAGTTCAGGTCGCTCGGCGCGCCGCTGCGGAGGAGCCCGCGCAGGGCGCTCCCGTGGCACCGCACGCAGTAGTGCGCGAAGAACGTCTGCCCGAAGTCGGCTGGCTCGCCGCGCCCGCCGCCGCCGGCGTAGCGCAGCGTCGAGGCCGGTGGGCAGCCGGTCGCGCTCTGGCCCCGGACGAACAGCTGCACTTGCACGTGCTGCGGCTCCGCTCCGCGGACGACCACGGTCGCGCGGTAGACGCCGGGGCCGAGCTGGTGCGCGACCGGCTGGACCGAGAGCACGTCCCGGCCGCCGTCGCGGGCGATGCCGGCGAGCAGCCATCCGCCTTCGCTGCCGTAGAACACGGCCGCGTCGGGCGCGGCCGCGCCGTCCCGGGCCGCGAGCGGGACGGATTGCCCGATGGCGGCGAGGCCCTGCTGGGCCGAGAAGGTGAGGAGCAGCGGGTGCGCGGCGAGAGGCTGCGGCGCTGCCCGCACCGCGCCGCTCGAGCGCGGGGCGCAGGCGAGCGCGGCGGCGAGCAGCGCGGCGGGTAGGGCGCGGGGCGGGGCCATGGGTCGACGCTGGGGCGCATCGCGGGCGACCGCGAGTCGCGGGGGCGTGGGACGGCGGCCGCCCTACGCCAGCTCCACGATCCGCCCGTCCACGAACTTCTTCAGCGCCTTCAGCACCTCCAGCTCGGGCAGCGGAGCGAGCTGTACGATCTGGCGGAGGTCGCGGGTGCCGTCGCATCGACCCAGCAGGTACTTCTCGGCGGGCGAGATCCGCATGAGCGCGACCTCGTGAGCCTTCACCTTGAGCCGGGGCGTCCGCGGTGGCTCGAGCAGCGCCGCGCGCAGCGCCGCCCCCAGCGCCGGGGCATCCTCCTCCTCCGGCGGCGGCGCCGGCGGCGCGGCCGAGGGCGGCGGGAGGGCGCGGATGACGCCGCGCTGGTGCAGCGCATAGAGCCGCTGGTAGAGGTGGAAGTCGGTGGCGTGCAGCGCCAGGCCGATCTCGTCGACGCTCTTGCCGTCGCGGGCCAGCGCCAGGAGGCGCCCGTCCACGCTCGCCGGGTCGAGGTCCGCGGGCACGCTGTCCTCGTGCAGGGCGAGCGGCGCCGTGCCGGTCGGGAACTGCGCCCGGAACGCCTGCCAGGCGGTGGTGCGGAACTCGGCCTCGTGCGCGATCTCGGTGAGGGGCACCTGCGCGTCGAGGTCGTCGGGCGGCGGCGGGGGCGACTCGTCGACCCGGAACACGCCGGAATCCCACACGAACGCGTCGAGCACGGTCTCGCGGATCTTGATGGCGAGCGTGTCGCGGATCACCTCCGGCGCGACGAGCCCGACCATCGTCAGGACCTTCCCGAGGCGGATGCGGGTCTCCTGCTGGGTCTCGAAGGCCTTCGTGAGCTGCTCCTCGGTGATGTGGCCGAAGTTCATGAGGAGCTGGCCGAGGTACTCGCGCGGGTCGTTCGAGGAGGCGCCGATGGCCACCCCGTCGGCGAGGTGGACCGTCTTCCGGACGGTCCCCCGCTCGCACGTCAGGCTGCCGCTGGCACGCCGCCTCGCCAGGAACTCGACGAGCTCCTGCAAGGGCATGAGGGCGAACGTGCCCATGAGGCCGCGCATCCGCGGGAGTCTCCCGCGAAGGTCCGCGCGCAGCAAGGCGCCTTTCCCGCCGCGGGCGCGTCGTGTAGATCGACCACGTGACGACCGACACCGCCCCCGCGCCCGCGGCGCCCGCCGCCCGGAACCGCAAGCTCGCCTGGACCTTTGCCGCGCTCGGGGCCGCGGCAGCCCTCGTCGTCATCGCCGATGCCGTGAAGGAGCCCGAGCACGCGGCGCCGCGGGCCGCGCGCACCGCCTCGGCCCCGCCGCCCCAGCAGGCGAGGACGCCCCAGCAGGAGGCCGAGGAGCGGCTCCTCTCCGAGCAGACGTTCTTCCACGCCGTCGACGTCGCCGCGCCGGTCGCCAAGATCACGACCGAGGCGGGCAAGCCCGTCGACCTCGCCAAGCTCCGCGGCAAGGTGCTGTTCGTCAATTTCTGGGCGACCTGGTGCCCGCCCTGCGTCGAGGAGATGCCTTCCATGCTGAAGCTCGGCAAGGAGCTGTCGGCTCTCCACCCGGGAAAGTTCCAGATGATCGCGGTCTCGGGCGACGACGACTGGGAGGCGGTGAAGTCCTATTTCTCCAAGAACTTCGGCGGCGTTCCGAAGGAGCTCGCCGTCTACCGCGACGCCGACACGTCGGCGGCCAAGGCCTATTACTGCACCGCCCGCGGCTATTGCCCCGACATCAAGTTCCCGGAGACCTATCTCGTGGACGCGAAGGGAAAGATCGTCGCCATCGCCGTCGGCCCTCGCAACTGGGACGATCCTCAGGCGAGGGGGCTCATCGAGCGCTTGATCAAGGGATGACGGGCACTTGCCCGGTTCATCCCGACCAATCCCGGTGCCATCAGGGTTTTTCCTTGAATGGCCTGGAATTGTCGCACTATAAACCTCCGAACACGGCAGCAATCCTCACGTTTTCGACGGCCCTGGAGGGCTCGTGTCGGAGGGGGCGAACGGCATCCCGGCGGTGATCATGGGGCTCGGCCCCATCGGACAGGCCATCGCGCGCGCGGCGCTGGAGGATTCCGGATTCCACCTCGTCGCCGCGGTCGACCCGGCGCTCGCCGGGCGGCGCCTCGACGAGGTCCTCGGAGCGGGGCCCGCCCTCACCATCGCCTCGGAGCCGCGCAAGGCGTTCGCCGCCGCGCGCGGCGGCGTGGTGCTCCATGCCACCGGCTCGTCGTTCGAGCGCGTCGCCCCCGAGCTGGAGGCCGCCGCCGAGGCGGGGCTCTCGGTCGTCTCCACCTGCGAGGAGCTGGCGTGGCCGTGGCTCCGGTTCGAGGAGCTGGCCCGCCGCCTCGACGCGCTGGCGGAGGCGCGCGAGGTCGGGATCGTGGGCGTCGGCGTGAACCCCGGGTTCGCCCTCGACCGGCTGCCCGCCTTCCTCTCGCACGTGACCGGGCCCGTGCGCCACGTGCGCGCGCTGCGCGTGCAGGACGCAGCCCTGCGCCGCGAGGCCCTCCGGCGGAAGGTCGGCGTGGGGATGGAACCGGAGGCCTTCGACGCCGCCAACGAGCGCGACGAGGTCGGGCACGTCGGGCTGGCGGAGTCGGCGGCGCTGGCCGCGGCGGGCTGCGGGTTCGAGGTGGACGAGGTCGAGGTGGAGACCGCGCCCATGCTGGCGGAGGAGGACATCGACGGGCCCGCTCCCGTGCGGAGGGGGCACGTGGCCGGCGTCCACCAGGTGGCACGCGGCTTCGTCGACGAGACGGAGCGCGTGCGCCTCGAGCTCGTCATCGCGGTCGGGGCCGAGGACCCGCGCGACGAGGTGGAGCTCGACGCGCGACCGCCGGTGAAGGTGCTCATCCGCGGCGGCTTCCCGGGCGACGAGGCCACCGCCTGGGCCGTCGTCCACGCCGTCCCCGCCGTGCTGGAGCGGCACGGCCTGCTCTCGGTGCTCGACCTCCCCGCGGGGCGATAGGAACGCACATGCTCGACAAGTCGCTCATCGGAAGGGAGAGCGAGCCCGTCATCCACGAGGTGGAGAAGGGCGCCATCCGGCGCTTCGCGGAGGCGATCGGCGACCCCAATCCGGTGTACGTCGACGAGGAGGCGGCGCGGGCCGCCGGGTATCCGTCGCTCGTGGCGCCGCCGACCTTCGCGGCGGTGCTGGCGCAGAACGAGCGCTTCCGGCACGCGCTCGACCTCGGCACGCGCTCCTTCCTCCACTCCGAGGAGACGATCGAGTACGGCCGGCCCATCGTCGCCGGCGACAAGCTCACGGTGAAGACCCGCGTCGCCGACGTGCAGGAGCGCGCCGGCGCGAGCGGACCGATGGACATCCTCGTGCTCGAGGACGAGGGGCGCGACCCCGCGGGGCAGCTCGTGTTCCGCGCGCGCGCCACCCTCGTCCTCCGGCGCGCGTAGGGGAACCGAATGGCCCTCCTCGCGAGACAGCTCTACTTCGAGGCGATCAAGGTCGGGGACGAGCTCCCGCCGCTCGTGAAGCCGCCCATCGACCGGATGCAGATCGCGCGCTACGCCGGCGCCAGCGGCGACTACAACCCCCTCTACGTCGACGAGCTCCTGTCCAAGAACGCCGGCTTCCCGAGCGCGCTCGCCCCCGGCATGCTGGCCATGGGCTTCGCCGGCGAGCTCGTGGTGGACTGGCTGCGCGGGGCGCGGCTGCGCCGCTTCGGCGCCCGCTTCGTCAAGATCGTCTGGCCGGGCGACGTCATCACCTGCCGCGGCAAGGTGGTGGACCGCCGCTTCGAGGGCGAGGGCGTCTACGCGGCGGACATCGAGCTGTGGGCGGAGAACCAGCGCGGCGAGCTGGTGCTGAAGGGGCTCGTCACGACCCAGCTCTACTACAACGCCGAGGACGACGCGAAGCAGCGCGCCGGCGGACCTCCGCTGGTGGTGACGCCGCAGGAGGAGGAGATTGTCGTCACAGGTCTCGCGTCGTGGTGGCGTGATGTCGCTGGGCGCGGGGCTAGCGCCTTGCTCCGGCGGGGCTGGGTCGCTGCCGTGGTCTGCGCCACAAGCGGCAACGGCAAACGCCGCGCTGAAGCCCCAGCTGAGAGATCTGAACGATGAGCGTCGAGCTTTGGTCATGAGAGTCCTC
>DASTGH010000271.1:0-6522 GCA_035719345.1 Anaeromyxobacteraceae bacterium | reverse complement strand
GCGCTGGCCCGCGGCGACGCCGACGCGCGGGTGGCCGCCGTGCTGGCCGCGGCCGGTCCGTCCGGCCTCGCCGGGCAGGAGCTCGCCGGCCGGTCCGCGCTCGCCGCCAAGCCGCTCGCCGCCGCGCTGGAGCGGCTCGGGGCCAAGGGCGGCGCGGTCCTCTTCGACCGGGAGCGGCGCGCCTACGTCTCGGGCGAGGTGGCGCGCGCGCTCTCGGCGCGCCTGGTGGACGCGGTGCGCGCCTTCCACGCCGCCCACCCGCTCGCCCCGGGCGTGCCGCGGGAGGAGCTGCGCGGGCGGCTCCCGCGCGCTGCCGAGGTCCGCCTCTTCGCGCGCCTCCTCGCCGCGCTGGTGGAGAAGGGCGCGCTCGTGGCCGAGGGCGACCACGTGCGCGACCCGAAGCACCGCGCCGCGAGCGGCGCCGCCGCCGGCGCGCTCAAGGAGAAGGTCGCCTCGGCGCTGGCGCGCGGCGGCGTCACGCCGCCGTGGCTGGCGGAGCTCCCGGGGCTGCTCTCCGCCGACGCCGACGACGTCACCGCCGTCCTGAAGCTGCTCGCGGCCGAGGGGCGCGCCGTCCGCGTCTCGGCCGAGCTCTGGTTCGACGCCGCCGCCGTCGGGGGCCTGCGGGAGAAGCTCGTCGCCCACCTGCGCGCGCGCAAGGAGATCACCACCCAGGAGTTCAAGGACCTGGTCGGCGCCACGCGCAAGCACGTCATCCCGCTGGCCGAGTACTTCGACCGCGAGAAGGTGACCTTGCGGGTCGGCGACCGCCGGCTGCTGCGGGGCGACGGGCGGTGAGCGCCGGGAGCGACATCCTCCTCGACGCCGCGCCCATCCCCACGCTCGTCCTGCGGGACCGGTGCGTCGCCCGGGCGAACCGCGCCGCGCTCGACCTCCTCGGCCTCGCGCCCGAGGAGGCCCTCGGCCGGAACTTCCTCGCCTTCGTCGCGCCCGAGGACGCGGCCATGATGCTGGACCGGCAGGAGCGCCGGCTCCGCGGCGAGCCGGTGACCTCCACCTACGAGGCGACGCTCGTCTTCCGGGGCCGCCGGCGGCGGGTGCGCGTGCACGCCGCCGTCTCCGACGGCTCGGTCGTCGTTCAGCTCGTGGACATCACCGGCGAGGGCGCGCGGCGCATGCGCCTGGCGGCGCTGGCCCAGCTCGGCGCGCTGGTCCAGCGGCAGCTGCGCGAGGAGGACGTGCTGCGCACGGTGCGCGACGCGCTCGAGGCGCTCGGCCTGGAGAGCGCCATCCTCGAGCCATCGGACGCCGGCATCGAGATCCAGGAGGCGTTCGTGGTCCCCGAGCGCCGCGAGCGCATCGAGGCGCACCTCGGGGCGACCCTCGTCGGCGCGCTCCTCCCCTGGACGCCGCCGCTTCGCCAGGCGTGGACCAACGGCGCCGCCTTCGTCGACGACTGGCTGGCCGAGGCCCGCCGCCTCACGCCCGGAGCGCTCTCGCCCGAGGACGAGGCGGCGGCGACGCGGCTCGCGGGCGCCTGCGTCCGCGTGGACCTGGCCGGCCACCCGGCGGCGCTCATCTATGCGGTGGGTCCCTGGCTCCGGCCGGAGGACCTCCCCGCCTTCCGGCTCTTCGGAGCGCAGATCTCCGGAGCGCTGCAGGCGGCGCGCGCGGTGGACGAGCTGTCGCGCCGCAACGCGGAGCTCGACGCGCTCAACCGCGTGGGCGAGGCGGCCGGCACCGCGCCGGAGCTGGACGCCTTCCTGGACCGCGCCTGCCGCGAGGTGGGGGCGGCGGTCGGGGCGACCGCGGTCGGCGTCTACCTCTTCGACGACGAGCGCGCCGAGGCACGCCTGCTGCACCTGTGCGGCGTGGACGAGCGGTTCCGCGAGGCGCTGGCGCTCCGGCCCATCGCCGACTTCGCCCCGGTGGGGGCGGGGGACGTGCACGTCCGCCACCCCGAGGACCACGAGCCCGCCCTGCGCGCGGAGCTCGAGCGCGCCGGGGTGGCGACCGCCGTCTCGGTCCCCATCCGCTTCCGCTCGTCGGTGGTGGGCGCCCTCACCGTCGCCTACGCCGAGCGGCGCGCCCCGGCCGCCTGCCGCACCGAGCTGCTCCAGGCCATGGGCGCGCACTTCGCCGCCGCGGCCGAGACGCACCGGCTGCTCGGCGACCTGCGGCGCCGTGTCTCCGAGCTGACGCTCCTCAACGACATCGCCGCCGCCACCGCCGCGCTCGATCCGGTGCTCCTGCTCGAGAACGCACTCCGGCGCATCTCGACCACCTTCGGCGCCGACGCGGCCGCCGCCTACGTGGTCGAGGGCACCGAGTTCACGGAGGTCGCGGCGCACGGCCTCGGCGCCGATGGCGAGCGCCCCAGGCGCATGTCGCTCGCCGCCGGCGAGGTGGGCCGCGCCTTCGCCGAGCGCAAGACCGTCGCCTTCCCCGACCTCTCCCGCACCATGCCGCCCTCCGCGGTGCACCTGCGCCAGGGGCTGCTCGCCGGCGCCGCCGTCCCGCTGGTGGTGAAGGATCGCGTGCTCGGGGCGCTCCTGCTCGGCCGCCGCCGGCTCCAGCCCTTCCGCGCGGACGAGCTGGCGCTGCTCGCCGCCATCGGCGTGCAGCTGGCGGTGGCGGTCGAGAACGCGCGGCTCTTCGCCGACACCCGGCGCCGCGTCTCGGACCTGGAGGCGGTGAACGCGCTCGCCCTGCACGTCTTTCGCACCGCGCCCGGCGACGCGCGCGCGCTGCTGGAGGAGGCGTGCCGGGAGATCGCGCGCGCGCTCCAGGCGCGCTCCGCGGTGGTGCTGCAGCTCGACGCTTCGCGCGAGGCGCTCACCGGGGCAGCGGGCTGGGGCACGCCGCTGCCGCCGGCCGAGCTGGCCATCCCGCTCTCGCGCAGCGACCTCGCCGGGCGCGCGCTGCGCACGCGCGAGCCGACCTGGGGGCTGCACGTCCTCGACGCACCCGCGCCGGGGGAGCGCGCCCCGCCGCCGCTCTCGCTCCTCTGCCTGCCGCTCACCGCCCGGGGCAGCACGCGCGGGCTGGTGGTGGTGGCCGACCAGCCGCAGCGGCGCTACGGCGACGCCGAGATCGCGCTCGCCAGCGCGCTCGCCAGCGAGGTGGCGGTGGGCCTGGAGAACGCCGAGCTGTATGCCGAGGCCCGCCGGCGGGTGGAGGAGCTGTCGCTCCTCAACGAGGTCGGGCGCACGGTGGCCGCGTCCCTGGACCTGCAGCGCGTGCTCTCGGACGGGGCTCGCGCGGTCCGGCAGATCCTGGGCGCCACCCATGGCCACGTCCTGCTCCTCGACCCGGAGCGCCGCGAGCTGCGGCTCGGCGCCACCACGCGCGAGGGCTACTCGCCGCTCCTGTCGCTGCGCGAGGCGGTGTCGGCCTCGACGCTGCCGGCGGCGGCGGTGCGCGAGCGGCGCCCGGTCATGGTCAGCGACACGGAGGACCCCGGGCCCTACGACGTCGACCGGGCCCGCGCCAGCGGCGTGCGCGCGCTCCTGGCGGCGCCGCTCCTCGTCCGGGACGAGCCGGTGGGCGTGCTCCTGGTGAGCCAGTACGACACGGCCCGGCGGTTCACGACGGCGGAGGTGGAGCGCGTCATGGCGGTCGCGAACCAGCTCGCGGTCGCCATCGAGAACGCCCGGCTCTACGACGAGACGCGGAAGCGCGCCGAGGAGCTGGGGCTCCTGCTGGAGGTGGGCCGCTCCCTGGTCGCGACGCTGGAGCTCGACGAGGTGCTCGACGCGGGCGTTCGCAACCTGGCCCGCATCGTCCAGGCGAGCGACGCGTTCCTCTTCCTCGCCGACGAGGGGCACACGCGCCTCGTCTGCCGCGCCGCCGCCAGCGCCAACCCACAGCTCGTCGGCCGCGCCCTCCCGCTCGACGGCTCGGAGCCGTCGCTCGCGGCCGAGGTCTTCCGCGGCGGCCAGCCGCTGGTGGTGGAGAACGCCGCCGACGACCCGCGGGTGAACCCCGGGTTCAGCGCGGTGCTTCCCGGGCAGGCGCACGTCGCCCTCCCGCTGCTGGTCCGCGACCGCCGCATCGGCGCGGCGGTCCTGGTCGACACCCGTGCTCCGCGCCAGTTCGCCCCGGCCGAGGTGGAGCGGGCGGCCGCCATCGCCAACCAGCTGGCGGTCGCAGTCGAGCACGCGCGCCTCTACGAGGACCTGCGCCGGTCGTACGCCGACCTGCGCCGCGCCCAGGACCAGCTCGTCCACCGCGAGCGGCTGGCGGCGCTGGGCGAGCTCGCCTCGGTCGTCGCCCACGAGGTCCGCAACCCCCTCGGCGTCATCTTCAACTCGCTCGGCTCGCTGCGCCGCATGCTCCGGCCCGAGGGCGACGCCAAGATGCTGCTCGACATCGTGGGCGAGGAGGCCGACAGGCTGAACCGCATCATCGGCGACCTGCTCGACTTCGCGCGCCCCACCCTGCCCACCCTCCGGCCCGAGGCGCTCGACCGGGTGCTGGACGAGGCGCTCTCCGCGGCGCTCGCGCAGGCGCGCGGGCCGATCGACGTGCGGCGCGAGGTGGCACCCGATCTGCCGCTCGCGCCGGTGGACGCGAGGCTCCTGCGCCAGGCGCTCGTGAACGTGGTCATGAACGCGGTGCAGGCCATGCCCGACGGCGGGCCGCTCGCAGTCCGGGCGCGCGCCGAGGGCGGGTTCGCCGTGCTCGAGGTGGAGGACGCGGGGCCGGGCATCCCGGAGGAGGTCCGCCACCGCATCTTCGAGCCCTTCTTCACCACCAAGGCCACCGGCACCGGGCTCGGGCTGGCGGTGGTGAAGCGCATCGTGGACGGCCATCGCGGCCGGATCGAGGTCTCGGCCGCGCCGGGCGGCGGCACGCGCTTCGCGCTGCACCTGCCCATCGCGCCCCTTGATGCGCAGGGCGGGACCGGTCGAGGATGGGTCCCATGATCGACGCGCGCGACGGCTCGGGCCGCGGGGGCGGCGCGGCGGCAGCCGCGGGCGCGCTCGCCCGCATCCTCGTCGTCGACGACCAGCGCAACATGCGCGCCACGACGGCGCTCCTCCTGCGCGACGCGGGCTACGCGGTGGTGGAGGCGGAGGACGGCGCCGCGGCCGTCGCGCGGCTCGCCGCCGAGCCGTTCGACGTGGTGCTCACCGACGTGCGGATGGGCGCGGTGGACGGGATGGAGGTGCTGCGCGCGACGCTCGAGGTCGCGCCCACCACCCAGGTCATCGTCATGACCGCCTACGGCACCATCGAGGCGGCGGTGGAGGCGATCCGGCGCGGCGCCTACGACTACATCGCCAAGCCGTTCCAGGAGGCCGAGCTCCTGGTGCGGGTGGCGAAGGCGGTGGAGAAGCGCCGGCTCCTCGGCGAGATGAGCCTGCTGCGCCGGGACTTCCAGGCGCGCTACGGCCTCGAGCACATCGTGGGCCGCTCGGCGGCGCTGCGGGAGCTGCTCGATCGCGTGGTCCGCGTCGCGCCCAGCGACGCCACGGTGCTCGTCACCGGCGAGTCGGGGACGGGGAAGGAGCTCGTGGCGCGCGCGCTCCACGCCGCCTCGCGCCGATCGGACAAGCCGTTCGTGCCGGTGAATTGCGCCGCCATCACCGAGACCCTCCTCGAGTCCGAGCTCTTCGGACACGCCCGCGGCGCGTTCACCGGCGCCACCCGCGCCCGCCGCGGCCTCTTCGAGGAGGCGAGCGGCGGGACGCTCTTCATCGACGAGATCGGCGAGACGGCGCCGGGCTTCCAGGCGAAGCTCCTGCGCGCCATCCAGGAGGGCGAGATCCGCCGGGTGGGCGAGTCGCTGCCGGTGAAGGTGAACGTGCGGGTGATCGCGGCCACCAACCAGAACCTCAAGGCGGCGGTGGCCGAGAAGCGGTTCCGCGAGGACCTCTACTACCGGCTCAACGTCGTCCCGCTGCGCATCCCGCCGCTCCGCGAGCGGCGCGAGGACGTGCCCATCCTGGCGCAGCACTTCCTCGAGCGCTACGCGGAGCGGACCGGCGAGCGGAAGACGCTCTCGGTCGCCGCCGTCCAGAAGCTCATCGAGTACCCCTGGCCCGGCAACGTGCGCGAGCTGGAGAACATGATCGAGCAGGCGGCCGCGCTCGCTTCTCACGCCGAGCTGTCGGAGGTCGACATCCGCTTCGAGCTGCCGGCGAGCGGCCAGGGCGGCGGCGCGGCGCAGACGCTGGCCGAGGCGGTCGACGCGGCCGAGCGGCGCACCATCGAGGGGGCGCTGGAACGGGCCCACGGCGACCTCGGACGCGTCGCGCGCGAGCTCGCCATCTCGTCCACCACGCTGTGGCGGAAGATGAAGAGGCTCGGCCTCTCCACGCCGATCGGCAGCTCACCCGATCGGACGACGTGACCGGCGGCTCGCCCTTTCAAGCCTGCAATCCTCGTTGCAGACGTGAAAGGGACGCCCGAGCGCCGCACCGCGCGCCAGCCGCCCCGGAACGCGCGCCGCGCGCGGGGTTTTCGCCGGAGCTCGACCGTGGCGCCTCGCTTGCTAGAGCGGGGCGCGGGAGCGCGGCCGGAGCGGACTGGCACCCCCCCCCCGCCCATTCCGCC
>DASTGH010000270.1:0-5651 GCA_035719345.1 Anaeromyxobacteraceae bacterium | reverse complement strand
GGAGCGCCGCCCGGAGGAGCTCGCCCGGCGGGGTGAGGTAGTACCCCTCGGCCCAGCGGACCAGCTCGAGCAGGTCGGGCGTGAAGAGGGGGAACTCGTCGAGGACCTCGACGACGTCGCGCAGCGCCACGCCCGCGGGCGCCGCCTCGGCGAAGGCGACCACGTAGCCGGTCGCCCGCCGGCTCTTCCCGAACGGCACCGCCACCCTCCGCCCGAGCGCGACGGAGGCCTCGAGCGCAGGGGGTACGCGATACGTGAACG
Organism: Anaeromyxobacteraceae bacterium; assembly: GCA_035719345.1. Lineage (GTDB taxonomy): Bacteria > Myxococcota > Myxococcia > Myxococcales > Anaeromyxobacteraceae > Anaeromyxobacter_A. Next base: position 5,390 of record DASTGH010000270.1, on the reverse strand, counting down.
TCCCCCGGACGGCGGCGGCGACGGCGACCTGGACGAGCACGACGCGCCGTCGCCGTCTAGAACAGCACGTCCGGCAGCTTCGGGTTCTGCGTCGTCCGCTCCGTCGAGAAGCGGAGCTGCAGCTGCGTTCCCGTCCACACCTCCAGCGCGCGCGGGAACGCGTCGCCGCCGACCGGCGATCCGAAGTCCACGAGCCGCACGTCCTGCACGGAGCCGGCGAGCGGCGCGACGAGGCGCACGGGCTGGAAGGTGGCCTTGTCGATCCAGGCCTGGGGACGCGCGTCCTGCGGGCGGCCGCCGAGGACCCACGCCACCCGGCCCGCGATGCGGCCGAGCGCCACGTCGGCGAGCGCCACGCCGCGCGACGCCAGCGCCTGCGCCAGCGCCCGCTCGGGCTCGGGCGGGCCGGACGCCTTCTCGCCGATGAGCGTGCAGATCCCCTCCACCAGCGCGCGCGCGGCGGGCACGCCGTCGAGGCCACGGTGCCCGGTGAAGCGGCCCGCCTTCACCGAGGCCGAGGGCCGGTCCGCCGGCGCCACGCCCGGCGGCGCCAGCTCGAGCCGGCAGCGGCCGGGGATCTTCACCGCGACGACGGCAGGGACCGACACCTCGGACGCGGGGGCGGTCCCCGGGGCGTCGGCGCCGGCGAGCGCGAGCCGCCGCGCCACGTCCGCGGGCACCGCGATGGTGCCGCGCGCCTCGATCGCGCCGAGCGCGAGGTCCTCGCGCCGCTGCGCCACGCGCTTCAGGATGGCGGTCGCCGGCGGGAGGTACGCCCATGCGCCCGCGGCAGACGCGACCAGCGCGGCGGCGGCGAGCGCGCGCAGCGGGCGGATCGGGGACGCGCGCCTCGCGGGCGAGCCGGCTCGGGACATGGGCCGGCAATGTAGCGGGCGCGGTCCGGAGTTCCCAGCGCCGAGATGGCTCCTGCCGCCGGCGGGTCAGCCGTTGGGGCGCGCCTCGCTGCGCTCCGCCTCGCGCTTGCACTCGATGCAGAGGTCGGTCACCGGCCGGGCGCGCAGGCGCGCCATCGGGATCGGCTCGCCGCAGGAGATGCAGAGCCCGAACGTGCCCTCCTCGATGCGCTGGAGCGCGATGCGGATCTTCGGCACGAGCTGCCGCTCGCGATCGGCGAGCCGCAGCTCGCTCTCGAGGTCGCTCTCGCGAGAGGCGCGGTCGTTCGGGTCGGGGAGCTCTTCGCCGCTGGCCGAGAGGTCCTGGGCGGCCGCGGCGCCGTGGTGGGCGGCGGCCGCGAGCAGCGCCTCCAGCTCCTTCCTGAACCGGCTGAGCTCGGCCTTCCTCATGGCGTTCCTCCGGGTCCTCGATCTTAGCGCCGGCGAGATGGGTCGGCGTGCAGCCTTGCCGGGGGGTGGATCCGCCGGTATCGTCGCCTCGTGCGAAAGGTCCCTGTTCTCCTCGGGTTCGCCCTGGCCGCGGCGCTGCCCATGTGCGCGGGCGCGCAGTCCGGGCCGCCGCTGCCCGGGGGCATCCCCGACCTCGTGGGCGCGCGCGCGCTCGGCCTCGACGCCTACCGGGGGATCGTCACCGGCAACGACGGCATCTACACGAACGCGGCGTCGCTCGCGGCGCGGCGCCGCTACGCCATCGAGACGCAGTGGTACCTCGAGCGCTTCGGGGACGAGACCCCGCTCCAGGTCCTCTCCGGGTCCATCGTCGACTCGGAGGCGTCGGTGACGGGCGGCTTCTCCTTCGGGCGCGTCCTGTCCGGCCCGTGGACGGGCAACCTGTACCACGTCCCCATCGCGTTCGCCGTCGGCGACAGCCTCTTCCTGGGCGCGACCGGCAAGTACCTGTCGCTCGAGGGCCAGGGAGAGATCCGCGCCGCGACGCTCGACGCGTCCGCGTTCCTGAAGACGAGCATGATCGCGCTCGGCTTCTCCGGCTACAACCTCGTCGCCGCCGGCCACCAGCAGGTCATGCCGCGCGCCATCGGCGCCGGGGCCTCCTTCGGCGACGGCCGGCGCTACAACTTCGCGGCCGACTGGCGCGGCGACTTCGACCGCGCCGGGAAGCTCACGAACCTGTACGCGTTCGGCGCCGAGCTGCTCGTCGGCGACTACTTCCCGCTCCGGGGCGGCTGGATGAAGGACGAGACGCGCAACGCCAGCTTCTGGTCGGCGGGCGCGGGCCTGGTCACGACCGGCGGCTTCGCCCTCGACCTCTCCTACCGCCAGGGCATCGACGAGCCGTCGAACCGCGTCTTCGGCGCCGCCATCAAGATCTACATGCTGCAGTAGGCCGCGCCGGCGCTCTCTACGGGCCGCGCGCCGGCAGGACGATGGGCGCGCCGGTCTCTCCGTGCGCGCCGCGCCACACCGGCACGCCCCACACCTCTCGCACCCGCTCCGCGGTGAGCACGGCCGCAGGCGCGCCCTCGGCCACGACCCGCCCGCGCGAGAGGACCACGAGCCGGTCGCAGGAGGCGGCGGCCAGGTTCAGGTCGTGGAGGACGGCCACCACGCACAGCCCGGCGCGCGCCGCCACCTCGGCCATGCGCATGGCCGCGACCTGGTGCGCGAGGTCGAGGAAGGCGGTGGGCTCGTCGAGGAGGAGCACGCGCGGCTCCTGCGCCAGCGCGCGCGCGAAGAAGACGCGCCGCCGCTCGCCGCCGGAGAGCGCGTCGAGGCGGCGCCCGGCGAGGTGCGCGAGGTCGCAGGCCGCCAGCGCGCCGTCGACCGCGCCGTGGTCGAAGCGGGTGGCGGCCGCGAGCAGTCCCTGGCGCGGGGCGCGCCCCATCATGACCGCGTCGCGCACCGTGAACGCCCACGGGACGCGCGGCTCCTGCGGCACGAGGGCCGCCAGCCGGGCCACCGCGCGCCGCGGCGCGCGCGCCGGGTCGAGCCCGGCCAGGCGGACCGTGCCGGTGTCCGGCGCCGCCAGCCCGGCGACGAGCCGGACCAGGGTGCTCTTCCCGGCGCCGTTCGGGCCGACGAGCCCCACCAGCTCGCCGGCGCGCGCCTCGAAGGAGACGCCCGAGAGCGCGGACTGCCGGCCGTAGGCGAAGGCGACGTCGTGCGCCAGGACGAGCGTGCCCTGCGGAAGGCCGTCGGGCGCGGCCCCCGGCGCGCTCACGAGGCGCCCCGCGGCACGCGCAGCCCGAGGAGCCGCTCGGCGTTCCGCCGGTAGACGTCCCGCAGGACGTCGCGCGGGAGGCCCACGCCGGCGATGTCGTCGGTCTGCAGGAGCGGCGTGGGCGAGGGGATGGCGGGGTCGCGCGTCTCGAGGAAGCGCAGCGTGCCCTCGAAGAAGAGCCGGCGCTCCTTGCCGCCGAGGAGCTTCGCGTCGACGAGGATGGGATCGCCCTCGGAGAGCACGATGCCGCTCCACTCGCGCGACTCGACGTACTGCACGTCGGTGGCGAAGAGCACGCGCCCGCGGTGCGCCAGGAGGACGCGGCGCGCCGCCTCCGGGACGCGCCCGAGCCGCGCGGCGGAGGCGCCCAGGTCGAGGTGGAGGTTCGGGTACCGCTCGAGGAGGCGGGCGGCGGCCTCCGGCTCGCCCGCCTCGCGCGCGAAGCGCGCCGCGACGAAGGTGACCGCCGGGTGCCGCTCCACCGCCGCCAGCGTCGTGCCGGCCAGCGCCGGGGCGTCGTCGTGCGCCTCGATCGTCACCGGCAGGCCCAGCGACGCGCAGGCGTCGAGCACGGCGTCGGCGCCGGCACCGGCGAGGTGCGCCTCGGCCACGGCCAGGCCCCGCGCCCCGAGGTCGCGCGCCCGCGCCAGCCCCTCCGCGGCGCGCCGCCCCCAGGCCTCGTCGCAGCAGCCGCGCAGGTCGAGGTTGGCGAAGGTCACCACCCGGCCGGCGTGGCGCGAGGCCGCCGCCAGCTGCTCCTCCAGTCCCTGACCCGGTGCACCGCCGGAGAGGTTCACCAGCACCTCGATCCCGTGCAGGCGCGCGATCTGCACCGCGAAGTCCACGGTGCGCGGCCCGAGGTGCTGGTGCAGGTCCACGCGCCGCAGGTCGAGCGCGAAGCTCTCCGGGTCGCGCGCCGCGATGGCGGGGAAGGCGCGCTCGACCGCCGCGGTGCCGCCCAGCGCCACGGCCACCGCCGCGCTGCACAGGGCGGCGACGGCGATGGCGGCCCGGGTGGTGGGGCGGCGCAGGAGCACGCGCGGAGCTTACCCGGCGGCGCGCCGCTCGGCGCGCCGGAGGAGCCAGAGGAAGAGCGGCCCGCCCAGGAAGGCGGTGAGCGCCCCCACCGGCGGCTCGGTGCCGAGCGGCACGAACGCCACCCGCGCCAGCGCGTCCGCGATCACGAGGAAGGCGGCGCCGAAGAGCGCGGAGGCGGGGAGGAGCAGGCGGTGGTCCGGCCCCAGCACCCGGCGCAGCGCGTGCGGGACGATGAGCCCCACGAACCCGACCATGCCCGAGAGCGCCACCGCCGCGCCGGTGGCGCCGCTCGCGGCCAGCAGCACCGCCGCGCGCGTGCGCCCCACGTGCAGGCCGAGGCTCGCCGCCTCGTCGTCGCCGAGCGCGAGCAGGTTGAGCCGAGCCGAGAGGAGGAGGAGCGCGCCGACCGAGACCGCCACCGCCGCGGCGCCGACGGCGAGGGCGGCGGGGGGCTCATAGCCGATGGCGCCCATGAGCCAGTACAGCATGCGCGCCGCCTGCTCCGGCGGCACGAGCACCTTGAGCAGCGTGATGACCGCCGCCGCGAAGGCGTTGAAGACGATGCCGACGAGCAGCGCGGCCTCGGGCACGAGCCGCCCGCCGATGCGCCCCAGGCCGAAGACGAGCAGCGTCGCGCCGGCGGCGCCGGCGATGGCGCCGGCGGCGACGGGCGGCGCCCCGCCCAGCGCCGCGCCGACGCTCTCCGCCAGGCGGGCGGCGAGCGAGGCGGCGAGGAGGACGAGCGTCCCCCCGAGCGCGGCGCCTCCGGAGACGCCCAGCACGAACGGCTCGGCGAGCGGGTTGCGCAGCAGCGCCTGGAGCGCGGTGCCGGCGGCGGCGAGCGCGCAGCCGACGAGCGCGCCGAGGAGCGCCCGCGGCAGCCGGAGGCCGGCCAGGATGGCGTGGTCCGGCTCGGCGCCTGCGAGCGCGCGCGCGAGCGACACCGGCTGCGCGCCGAGCGCGCAGGAGAGCGCGATGGCCCCGGCGACCGCCGCGAGCCCGAGGGCGACGGCGAGGAGGAGGCGGGCGCTGCTCACCGGGGGCGCGCCTCGACGGCGAGCGCGCGCGACAGCTCCTCGAGCGCGGCGCGGAGCTTCGGGCCGGGGCGGAGGACGGCGTCGCCGTCCAGCCGGTGGACGGCGCCCCGCTTCACGGCCGGGATCGCGTCGAGGCGCGAGAGCCCCTCCACCGGCTCCAGGACGGCGCCGTCGACGACGAGGTCCGGGTCGTCGGCCACGGCGCGCTCCAGCGGGTAGACG
>DASTGH010000269.1:0-3721 GCA_035719345.1 Anaeromyxobacteraceae bacterium | reverse complement strand
GGTACTTCTGATGTACGCGCTCGCTTCCCAGCCCGAGCCCGAGGTCGAGGACCGCGGCCTCCTCCGCTTCATGACCTGCGGCAGCGTCGACGACGGGAAGAGCACGCTCATCGGCCGGCTCCTCCTCGACTCGCGCGCCATCCTCGCCGACACGCTGCACGCCATCGAGCGCACCTCGCGGAAGCGCGGCCTGGCGGCGGTGGACCTGTCGCTCCTCACCGACGGACTGCAGGCCGAGCGCGAGCAGGGCATCACCATCGACGTCGCCTACCGTTACTTCTCCACCGGGACGCGCAAGTACATCATCGCCGACGCCCCGGGACACGAGCAGTACACGCGCAACATGGTGACGGCCGCCTCCACCGCCGACCTGGCGGTGATCCTGGTGGACGCGCGCAAGGGCGTGCTCACCCAGACCCGGCGCCACTCGTACATCGCGCACCAGGTCGGGGTCCGCCACCTCGTCCTGGCCGTGAACAAGATGGACCTGGTCGACTGGTCGCGGGAGGCGTTCGAGCGCATCGTCGCCGACTACCGCGCCGTGGCCGACGGGCTCGGCATCGAGGACGTCCGCTTCATCCCCATGTGCGCGGCCGACGGCGACATGGTGGTGGAGCGGGGCGACCGGCTCGGCTGGTACGACGGCCCGACGCTCATGGAGGTGCTGGAGGCGGCGCCGCTGGCGCACGCCGATCGGCCGGAGGCGTTCCGCTTCCCCGTGCAGTGGGTCTGCCGTCCGCAGACCGACGATCACCACGACTTCCGCGGCTACATGGGCCGCATCGAGTCGGGCGAGGTGGCGGTCGGCGACGAGGTCCAGGTCCTGCCCTCGGGGCTCACCACCCGCGTCGCGGGCCTCCGGCTGCACGACGCCGAGCTGGACGAGGCGGTGAGCGAGCAGTCGGTGACGGTCCTCCTCGAGGACGCGGTCGACGTCTCCCGCGGCGACATGCTGGTGAAGGCGTCGGAGGCGCCCGAGCCGCGGCGGACGGTCGAGGCGATGGTGTGCTGGCTCTCGGAGGCGCCGCTCTCGGCGGCGCGCAAGGTCATCGTCCGCCACACCACGAGCGAGGTGCGCGCCGCGCTGGCCGGCATCGACTGGAAGATGGACCTGGCCGCGCTGGAGCGCGTGCCCGCCGACCGGCTGGCGATGAACGAGCTGGGCCGGGTCCGGCTCAAGCTCTCCGCGCCCATCTTCGCCGACGCCTACCGCGAGAACCGCGCCACGGGCGCCTTCATCATCGTGGACGCGTCGACGAACGACACGGTCGGCGCCGGCATGATCCTCTGATCGGCGCGCTCACGCCGGTGACGCGCCGGTGATGGTGATCCCCGCCCATCCGGCGCTCGCCCGCGTCGCCCGGCGCAGCTCGAGGTCGGACAGCTCCTCGCGCGGCACCGGCAGGAACGCCAGCTCGGCGCGCGCCGCGTGCCAGCCCGACGCGACCTTCGCCGAGACCGCGGGGCGCACGTGGCGCAGCGTGGGCGGCGCGTCCGGGCGGGTGAGGTCGGCCCATCCCACCGTGCCGTAGGTGGGCGCGGCCAGGATCCCGAGCGGCTCGCCGGGCTCGCCGGTGAGCGTGAGCCGCGCCTCGGCCAGGCGGCGGTCCTTCACCGCCAGCGACGCGCCCAGGCGCGTCCCGGCGCGGAGCGGCGCGGCCGCCGGGTGATCGAGCGGGAGCGATCGGGTGACCCAGGTGCTGCCCATCTTCTTCGGCCAGCCCTGGAGCAGGCCGCGCAGCATCGACACGTCCTGATCGACGTAGATGAGCGGGCAGAACTGCGCGACGGTGCGATCGGGCCGGGTCAGCTCCAGCACGACGATCGTCTCCCGGTACTGGGAGGAGATGGGGTCGAGCAGCTCCTCGCCGTCGGTCGCGGCCTGCCACTCGGCGAAGTGGATCGTCCCGCGGCCGGTGGCGGCGCCCACCGCGGTGGGGACGAAGGCGGCGGCGCGGCCCGGGTCGCACTCGAACTCGACGCTGAGGAGCCAGCCGGCGTAGTGCCAGGGCGGCGGGCGCACCAGCGCGGCCAGCCCGCGCGGCGTGAAGGGCGGCGAGAATCCCTGGAGCGGCATGGTCCCTCCCTGGCGCGGCGGGTCAGGCGGACGCGGCCAGCGCCCGGTCGAGGTCGGCGACGAGGTCGTCCGCCGTCTCCAGCCCCACCGAGAGGCGGACGACGTCCGGCCCCGCCCCGGCCGCGAGCCGCTGTTCGTCCGTGAGCTGCCGGTGCGTGGTGGAGGCGGGGTGGATGACGAGCGAGCGGGTGTCGCCGACGTTGGCGAGGTGCGAGAAGAGCTGGCAGGCCTCGACCAGCTTCACGCCCGCCTCGTATCCGCCCTTCACGCCGAAGGTGAAGACCGATCCCGCCCCGCGCGGAAGGTACTTCCGCGCCAGCGCACGGTAGGGCGAGGACTCGAGGCCGGCGTACGAGACCCAGGCCACCCGCGGGTGCGCCTCGAGGAAGCGCGCCACGTGCAGCGCGTTCGCGACGTGGCGCTCCATGCGCAGCGGCAGGGTCTCGATGCCGGTGAGCGTGAAGAAGGCGTTCATGGGCGCCATGGCCGGCCCGAAGTCGCGCAGCGCCACCGCCCGCGCCTTCATGGTGAAGCCGAAGTCGCCGAACGTCTCGTGGAAGTTGAGGCCGTGGTAGGCGGGCTCCGGCTGGGAGAGCGAGGGGAACTTGCCGCTCGCCGTCCAGTCGAACTTGCCCGACTCGACCAGCACCCCGCCCATGGACGTGCCGTGGCCGGAGAGGAACTTCGTGGTCGAGTGCACGACGAGGTCGGCGCCATGCTCGAACGGCCGGCACAGCCAGGGCGAGGCCATGGTGTTGTCCACCACCAGCGGGATGCGCGCCTCGTGCGCGATGGCGGCCAGCGGCTCGAGGTCGACGACCACGCCGCCGGGGTTCGCCAGGCTCTCCACGAAGAGCGCCTTCGTGCGGGGCGTCAGCGCCCGCCGGAAGTTCTCCGGGTCGCCCGGATCGAGGAGCCGGGACTTCCACCCGAGCCGCGGGAAGGAGTGCATGAACTGGGTGATCGAGCCGCCGTACAGGTTGCGGGAGGCGAGGAACTCGTCGCCGGGCTCGAGCAGCGTGAAGAACGCGAGGAACTGGGCGGCGTGCCCGCTCGCGGCCGCCACCGCGGCCCGCCCGCCCTCCAGGCTCGCCACCCGCTCCTCCAGCGCCGCCACGGTGGGGTTGGTGAGGCGGCTGTAGATGAAGCCGAAGGTGGCGAGGTTGAAGAGCGCCGCCGCGTGCTCCACGTCCTCGAAGACGTAGGCGGTGGTCTGGTGGATGGGGACGTTGCGCGACCCGGTCACCGGGTCGGGGCGGGCCCCGGCGTGGATGGCGCGCGTCTCGAAGCCGAACGGCTCCTTCCCGCTCATCGCGCCACCTTGAGGCGCTTCGAGGAGATGACGCCGGTGTTGACGCCGCACCAGGCGAGCTCGCCGAAGAGGCGCCCGTACTCGATCTTGATGCAGCGGTTCATCACCACCTCGAGCCCCGCGGCGCGCGCCCGGGCGGCGGCCGCGTCGTTGCGCACGGTGAGCTGCATCCACACCACCTTCGCGCCGATGGCGATGGCCTCGTCGGTGAGCGGCCCCGCCGCCTCGGCGTTGCGGAACACGTCGACGACGTCGACCTTCTCCGGGAGGTCGCGCAGCGTCGCGTACGCCTTCTCGCCCAGGATCGTCTGGCCGGCGGCGGCGGGGTTCAC
>DASTGH010000268.1:0-2699 GCA_035719345.1 Anaeromyxobacteraceae bacterium | reverse complement strand
GCCGGCGACCGGCGAAAGCTGGCCGACTTCATCGAGGACGTGGAGGGAGCCGAGATCCTCTCCATGGGCCACGGGCTCGAGCTGGTGAAGGATCTCGGCGACGCCGCGCGCGTGGCCGAGCAGTATCACCTCAAGGGCTTCAACGGCACCCATGCGCTGGGCCACACCCGCATGGCGACCGAATCCGACGTCGACATCCGGTCGGCCCATCCCTACTGGGCCTATCCGTTCGCCGACGTCTCGGTCGTGCATAACGGGCAGCTCACCAACTACTGGAAGGGGCGGCGGGCGCTGGAGCATCGCGGGCATCGCTTCATGTCGAACTGCGATTCCGAGCTGATCGCCGTCTATCTCGCCGACAAGATGCAGCAGGGCGCCGAGCTGAAGGACGCGATGACCGATTCCATCGACGAGCTCGACGGCGTGTTCACCTACGTCGTCGCGACCGCCGACAGCCTCGGCATGGCGAAGGACGTGATGGCCGCCAAGCCGATGGTGCTCTACGAGAGCGACGACCTCGTGGCGCTCGCCTCCGAGGAAGTGGCGATCCGCAGCATCTTCCCGAAAGAGATCGACACCTTCGACCCTTATGAGGGCGAAGTTCGGGTCTGGAAGCGATAATCAGAGAGAACGGAACCTGCCATGGCGCTTCGCACCAAATCGCATGACATGGGAATGCACACCGAGCGTCTCTCGGGCCGCACCCAGCAACGCTTCTTCGAGCCCGATGCCGAGGAGAATTTCACCTATCCGGGCGCGTTCGACGTCGATTTCAACAAGCGCGCCGAGTTCGACGCCGCGAAGCTGACGCCGACCGAGATAAACCACAAGATCCGCGAGCTGCTGTCCAAGGGCAACGGCACGATCGTGCTGAAGAACCCCGGCGCCAAGCACGGCGTCGCGGGACGCCCGGCTGGCGGGCGTGCGGGCGCTCGCCCGGCTGCTCGACGCCGCCTTCCGCATCCCCGGCACCAGCATCCGGATCGGCCTCGATCCCATCCTCGGGCTCCTGCCGGGGATCGGCGACGCGCTCGGCGGGCTCGCCTCCCTCTACGCCATCTGGGTCGCCTGGCAGCTCGGCGCACCCGGGCCCGTCCTGGCTCGCATGGTCCTGAACGTCGCCATCGACTCCGCGCTCGGCGCCGTGCCCGTGCTGGGCGACGCCTTCGACGCCGGCTTCCGCGCGAACCTGCGCAACGTGCGAGTGCTCGAGGGCTGGCTCCAGCGTCCCGGGGAGGCGCGCCGCTCCAGCGCGCTGGCCGTCGCGGCTGCGCTCGCCGCGGCTGCGCTCGCCCTCGGGGCGTGCGCGGCGGTGGTGTGGTGGGCGTTCGGGGTGGTCGCCGGGCGGCTCCGCGCCTGAGCGGCGGCGCGCGTGCCGCCGACCCCGCCCGCGGGGCCTGTCAGCCCCGGCTGCTAGCGTCGCCGTGCTCGGAACTCCGGGCGGCGCCGCGAGCGGCGCACCGAAAGCTCAGCACGAGGAACCGATCATGGCCGTGAAGGTGATGCTCGCCCCCGCCATCGCGCGGCGCGAGGAGGAGTCCGCCCTGGCGAAGTCGAGAGCGCCCGCCGAGGCGAAGCCGAAGCGCCGCCGCTCGAGCGTCTACGACGCCCAGGGGAACGAGGTCTTCATCACCCTCATGTGCCTCAAGTGCCATCACATGCGGCCGCTCTCGCACTTCGGCCTGCGGCGCATGGCGGACGGCGCCATCCGGAACCAGCCCTGGTGCCGGACCTGCCGCTCGGGCGCTTCGGCCGCGAACCCCAGGCGGCGCAAGGGAGCGGACGCGCCGGCCGAGGCGGTGGCGGAGGCGCCGGGGTCGGCGGAAAAGCCGGTCGATCCGGGCGCGCTCGCGGCGCAGGTCGTCGCGGCGCTGCACAACGGCCGCGGCTGATCGCGCCATCCGGCCGCCGGACGAGGGGGCACGGCGGGCGGCCCACGCCCGCAACGTGGACCGATCCGGGCGACGTCGGCCCCTCCTCCCGGGGCAGGTGGTCGTTGCGGGATCGGGCGCGACACGGGTAGGATTTCGCGTCCCGCATCACCCGCGCGCAGTCTTTTTCCCACTCGCTTCATGGGAGTCTGCATGGCCAATGCAAAGCCGAGGACCACGGCGCTGAAGGCAAAGCTGTTCGAGAAGATCGAGGCTTGGCGACCCCGCATCCAGAAGCTCAACAAGGAGCACGGGAACGTCGTCATCGACAGCGTCAACATCGGCCAGGCGATCGGCGGAGCGCGTGACGTACGCTGCCTCGTCACGGATATCTCCTACCTCGACCCGCAGGAGGGCATCCGCTTCCGGGGCAAGACGATCCCGGAGACGTTCGCGGCGCTGCCCCGCAAGGGCGGTCACGAGCAGCCGACCGTCGAGGCGTTCTTCTACTTCCTCCTGACGGGCGACGTGCCCACGCCCGATCAGGCCGTCGAGGTCGAGGAGGACTGGCGCTCCCGCGCCCAGGTCCCGGCGTACGTCTTCGACGTGCTGCGGGCGCTGCCGCGCGACACGCACCCCATGACGATGCTGTCGACGGCCGTGCTGTCGATGCAGCGCGAGTCGGTCTACGCCCGCCGCTACGCGGAGGGCATGAAGAAGAACGACTACTGGGACCCGATGTACGAGGACGCGATGAACCTGCTGGCGCGGCTGCCGCAGATCGCCGCGTACATCTACCGGATGAAGTACAAGGGCGACACGCACATC
>DASTGH010000267.1:0-7031 GCA_035719345.1 Anaeromyxobacteraceae bacterium | reverse complement strand
GCGGCGCCGCGAGCGGCGAGGCCGTCCCCTGCGGCCCGCCCCTGGCGTTCTCGTTCGAGCCGGGGGAGGTCGACCCGGCCCGCTGCGAGGTGCTGATCGAGCTCGACCTCGCGCGCTCGCTGCAGCGGGATCCCGCGACCGGAGCGCTCCTCGTCGTCCCGCAGGCGTCCTTCCTCCTCGGACGGGGAGCCCTCCCATGATCCGCGCCCTCGCTGCGGCGCTGGCGCTCGCGGCGTCCGTCCCATCGCCGGCAGCGGCCGGCGGCGTGCGCTGCGAGCTCGACGTCGGGCTCGCCGCGCCCGATCGCCGCGGTGCCCCGGCGCTCTCCGGCGACGGCGGCATCCTCATGATCGTGCCGCCTTCGCCGGTGCTCCATGTCGACGGATACCCCGCGCTGCTCACCGTGCGCGCGCGGGTGGCCAACGGCGGATCGGCGGAGGGCCGCCTGCGGTCCCTGGACGGCGACCCGTCCGCGCTGCTGCTGCCGGCGGGCGGGTGGTGGGCCGGCGCGCACCTCTCGCCCGGCGATGCGGTCCCTGCCGGCGGGGTGCTCGAGGAGACGGTGGTGGTCCCCGTCCCCTCGCAGGCGGCGTGCATCGCGCTCGGGGGCGACCGGGACGAGGCCATGGCGGCGCCGGCCTGTCGTTCCGCGGGCGGCGGACTGCGGATGCTGGCGACGGTCGGGGGCGCCCGGGGCGAGTGCCGCGCCCGCGTCCGCTGCGGGCCGGATGCCGCCGTGCCGCCGACGTGGAAGGGCGCGCGGCAGTTCGGCTGGGCCGGCGGCGACGCGCCCATGGGAATGGCCCTCCATCCGGCAGGCTCGTTGCTCCTCCCGGTGTGGGCGTCGGACGGCGCCGACCCGAGCGCGCCTCCCCGCGGGGCGATCGTCGAGGTGAGGCCCGACGGCGCCGTCGCCGCGGCCGCGCCGACCACGCCCGCCGGGTTCACCTACCGCGCCCTGGTGGCCGAGGCCACCGGGGCGACCGTGCGCGTCGAGAACAGGTGGGGCGACTTCGGCGACGTGGTGCGCCGGATCGGCCGGGACGGCGCCGAGGTGTGGAGCCGGGCCGAGGGCACGGCGGAGGTCCGGCTCGCGGCCGGACCCGGCGGCACGCTGGTCACCGCGGCGTACGAGTTCGGCCCCGACGTGCTCGTGACGAAGTACACGGCGACCGGCGAGGTGGTCTGGCGCACGCGGCTCGCCACGCCGCCGCTCGACGACCGGCCGCAGGCGGTCGCGGTGGACGGGCTCGGTGCGGTCTGGGTGCTCGGCTATCGCTACGACCACGCCGCACCGCCGCCCGCGTCGCAGGTGTTCCTGGCGCGGCTCGACGCCGGCGGGACGCTGCTGTGGACGCGGACGCTCCCGTCGCTGCCGGGCGGCGTCGGCGACGACCTGCCGGCCGCGCTCGCGGTGACGAGGGACGGGATCGCGGCCGTGGCCTGGTCGGAGCACCTGGCGACCGGCGGGCCGCGGGCGGGGATCGCGGCGTTCGACGCCGACGGCGCCCCGATATGGACGTGGAGCCCGACGCTCGCCGGCAGGTACCTCTCCGTGAACGGGCTCGCCGCCGACCCGCGCGGCGGGTTCTGGGCGAGCGCGACCACGCCGTCGTGGGAGCTCGAGGTCGTGCGCGTCACCTCGTCGGGCGAGGAGCTGTGGACGCGCCGGGTCGCGCCCTCGCCGACCCAGGGCGCCTTCGTCGCGGTCGATGGCGCAGGGAACGCCTACGTCTCCGGGATGACGCTCGCGAACCTGGCCGCGGCCTGCGCCGGCAGCTGGGACGTGTTCGTGGTCCGGCTCGGGCCGGACGGCGTGCCGTGAGGGCGATCAGGCGGCGACGGCGCCGGGCGGGCGGACGTGCTCGACCTCTCCCGTCACGCGGAGCGGCGTGCGGAGGATGTCGAGCACAGGGCAGTGCTCTCCGACGAGCCGGGCCAGCTCCGCGATCTTCTCCGGCGGCTCCGGCGAGGTGATGCGGGCGGTGTACGTGACGCGCTCGAAGCCGGCGGCGACCGGCGCGAGGTTCAGGAACCCGCGCATGTCGAGGTACCCGCGCGCCTCCACCTCGACGCGGTCGAGGCGCAGGCCGAGCGCGTTGGCGTAGGCCCGGTACACGATCGCCTGGCAGCTGCCGAACGCCGCGAGCACGGCCTCCACCGGGTTCGGGCCGGTGTCGTCCCCGCCGAGCTGGCGCGGCTCTCGAGCCGGACGCGGAACGATCGGATCTGGGACTCCGTCGAGAACGCGTCGTCGGCGGACACGGTCGTCGCCCGGAACACGGCCTTCGCCGCTCCGGGGTCCGCGGTGATGGCGCCGGTCAGCCCGCCGATGGCCTTCAGGATCTGGTCGCTCATGGGTGCATTCCTCGATCGGCCGGTGGCACCTGGCCGGGTCAGGCGACATCTCATATGGCGGACGCTCGTCCGATGCAGCGGTTACGGATGGGTGTCCGCCATATCGGAGGAGCGCGACCGTGCCCGCCACCGCGATGAACCACTTCACCGTGCTGACCGACGACGTGCCCGGGACCGTGCGGTTCTACCGGGAGCTGCTCGGCCTCCGGGACGGACCGCGGCCGCCGTTCGGGTTTCCGGGAGCGTGGCTGTACTCGGGCGAGGTGGCCATCCTCCACGTGATCGGCGGCCGCTCGCGCCCCGAGCTCCGGCCCGGCGTCATCGACCACATGGCGTTCTCGGCCGTGGGGCTCGCCGACACCCTCGCCGCGCTCGCGGCGCGCGGCGTCGAGCACACCTGCCGGCGTCAGGCGGGTGCCGGGCCGTGGCAGGTGTTCTTCTTCGATCCGAACGGCGCGCGCATCGAGCTCGACTTCGCGCCCGACGAGGTCACGGGCCGATGACGGTCACGGACCCAGGATAGAATGCCCCGCCTGGAACGGGGGCCGATGGTCGTGCGACAGGATCTCGCAGCCGGCGCCGTCACCGACCCGACCGACGACCGCCCCGACGGCGAGAGGCGCTCGCAGCGGCTCGCCGATGATCCCGCGGCGGCGCCCGCCGGGCGCCGCTCCCGTCCCACCCCCGAGCCGCCGGTGGAGTCCCTGGATCGAGCGCTCCGCTCGCTGGGGCACGCCTGCGGCGCCCTGGCGGCCGTGGTGGGGGGTGGCCACCTCGTCGCGTGGATGGCGGGCGCGATGGCGACCCGCGGCGGCTCCGCCATCACGATGAAGGTGAACGCCGCCCTCTGTCTCCTGCTCCTCGGCTCGGCGCTCCTCCTCGAGCGCGACGGCGCGGGCGGCGCTCGCCGGATGGCCGGGCGGCTGTGCGCGGCGCTGGCGGTCGCCATCGCCGGGCTGACGCTGTGCGAGAACCTCGGCGGCCTCGATCTCGGCATCGACCAGCTGCTGGCGAGCGAGGCGCCGGGTGCGCTCGGGGTCCTCTTCCCGAACCGGATGGGGACACCGGCGTCGGCCTGCATGGTCGCGCTCGGGATCGGGCTCGTGCTCTCGAGCCGGCGCGAGGCCCGCCCCCTCCGCTGGGCGCAGGGCCTGGCGCTGGCGGTGATCCTGGCGAGCCTCACGCCCATCGTCGGCTACCTCTACGGCGTCCAGGGGCTCTACCGCGTCGCACGCATCACGGCGGTCGCATGGCCGACGGCCGTCTCCCTGCTCGCGCTCGGGCTCGGGCTCTTCCTCGCGAGGACGACGGGCGGGCTCAGGGCGCAGCTCGTCGCCGCCGGTCCGGAAGGTGCGGTCGTCCGCCGGCTGGTGCTCCCCATCGCCGTCCTGCCCATCGCGCTCGGGTGGCTCGAGGTGCAGGGTGAGCGGGCGGGGCTCCTCGACGGCGCGATGGCGACGGAGCTGTCGATGCTCGTGTTCGTCGTCTGCCTGACCGCGCTCACGTTCGTCGCCGGCCGGCAGGCCGGGCGCGCGGCGGCGCGGCTCCGCCAGCAGAAGCAGGCGCTCGCCGACAGCGAGGCCAAGCTCCGCCAGTCCTTCGCCCACGCCAGCATCGGGTTCGCCATCACCTCGCCCGACGGCCGGTTCCTCGATGCGAACCCGGCGTATTGCAGCCTGACCGGCTACGGCCTCGAGGAGCTGCGGTCGATCGCGTTCCAGCAGCTCGTCCACGCCGACGACGCCGCCGCGACCCTCCCGCTCATCGGCCGGATGCTGTGCGGCGAGATCCCCGATTACGTCGTCGAGCATCGCTGCCGGCGGAAGGACGGGGGCACGGTGTGGGTCCGCGAGAGCGTCTCGCTGGTACGGAGCGCGGCAGGCGACCCGGCCTGGATCATCGCGCTGGTCGAGGACGTGACGGAGCGGCGCCGCGCCGACGACGCGCTGCGGCGGTACGAGCTGGTGGTCCGGCAGAGCCGCGACATCATCCTCTTCATGCGCCGCGAGGATGGACACATCCTCGAGGCGAATCCCGCGGCGACGGCCGCGTACGGCCACACGCACGACGAGCTGCTGGCGCTCACCATCCACGACCTGAGGGCGCCCGGCACGCGCAAGCTCACGCAGGAGCAGATGCGGGAAGCCGACAGGGAGGGGCTCCTCTTCGAGACCGTTCACCAGCGGAAGGACGGATCCACGTTCCCGGTCGAGGTGAGCTCGCGCGGCGCCACCCTGGGCGAGGGGAGGACGCTGGTGAGCATCGTGCGCGACATCAGCGAGCGGCGTCGCGCCGAGGCGAGGGAGCGCGAGCACGGGGCGCGCGCCGAGCGGCGGGCGGCCGAGCTCGATGCCGTGGTCGACTCGGTGGCGGAGCCGCTGCTCGTCACGGACGCCGACGGACACCTGGTCCGCGCGAACCCCGCCTTCGAGCGACTGCTGGGCGCTGTCGATCGCCGGGACGGGGTCGAGACGGCCCAGCGGGTCCGCCAGCTCCGGCTCGAGGCCCCCGACGGCCGCCCGGTGGACGCCGCGCTGGTGCCGGAGGCGCGCGCGCTCCGCGGCGAGATCGTCCACGGCGTGCTGCAGCGGATGCGGCGCGACGACGGCACCGTCGTGCACCTCTCGACCAGCTCCGCGCCCATCCGCACCGCCGAGGGCGTGGTCGGGGCCGTCGTCGTCTTCGCGGACGTGAGCGAGCAGCAGCGCGCCGCCGAGGCGCTGCGCGAGACCGACCGGCGCAAGACGGAGTTCCTGGCCGTCCTCTCGCACGAGCTGCGAAACCCGCTCGCTCCCATCCGCAACAGCATCGCGGTGATGGAGGCCGTGCCCGGCAGCGAGGCCGCCGGCCGCGCCATGAAGATCCTGCGACGCCAGGCCGACCACCTGACGCGGCTCGTGGACGACCTGCTCGACCTCACCCGCATCACGCACGGAAAGATCGAGCTGCAGCTCGCCAGGCTCGACCTGCGCCAGGTGGTGCGGGAGACGGTCGCCGACGCACGCGACGAGTTCGCGCAGGGCGGGGTCGACCTGGCGCTGTTCGAGGCCGGCGATGCGCTGTGGGTGGATGCCGACGCGGCGCGCGTCGCCCAGATGGTCACGAACCTCCTCGGCAACGCGCTCAAGTTCACCCCGGCGGGCGGCCGGGTCCGCGTCCGGGTCTCCGGGGACGGCGGGGCCTGCCAGGTCGCCGTCCGGGACACGGGCGTCGGCATCGAGCGCGGCGATCTCGACCGCATCTTCGAGCCGTTCGTGCAGGTGGAGCGCACGCGCCGCAGCCACGGCGGGCTCGGCATCGGGCTGGCGCTGGTGCGCGAGATGGTCTCGAAGCACGGCGGGAGCATCCACGCCCTGAGCGACGGCCCCGGTGCCGGCGCGGAGTTCGTCCTTCGCCTGCCGCTCGCCGCCGCGCCGGGGCTGCGGCCGGCCCGCAAGCTCGAGGACGGCACGGCGCTCCGCTCGGTGCTGGTGGTCGAGGACAACACCGATGCGGCGACGTCCCTGGTCGAGTTCCTGGCGCTGCGCGGTCACCGCGCCTCCAGCGTGGCGTCCGGGCGCGCCGGGATCGCGGCCGTCGCGACGCTCCGCCCGGACGTCCTCATCTGCGACATCGGCCTTCCCGACGTCAGCGGCTACGAGGTGATCCGGGCCGTCCGGGCGATGCCCGAGGGCCCGCACGTCTTCGCCATCGCGCTCACCGGGTATGCGCAGCCCCGCGACCGGGAGCAGGCGCTGGCGGCCGGCTTCGATGCCCACATCCCCAAGCCGCCGGAGCTCGAGGAGCTGCTCGCCATGCTGGGGGGCGGTGGCCAGCGAGCTCGTTGATGGACCGGCGGTGTCGGTGAGCGACGGAGGCGACCCGGATGGAAGCGGATCTCGAGCAGGAGCGGCAGCGCGTGGCGGCGGAGGAGCACGAGCTCGTCTTCGCCCGCTTCACGAACGAAGATGCGCTGGAGCTGGGGCTGCTCCTCGCCGGAAAGGCGCGGGCGCGCCAGCTCGCCATCGCCATCGACGTCGAGCGCTCGGGGCAGCGTCTCTTTCATTTCGCCGCGTCCGGCACGAGCCCGGACAACGCGGCGTGGATCGAGCGCAAGAAGAACCTCGTCCGGCGCACGTTCCACAGCTCGTACGCCGTCGGCCTCAAGCTGGCCACCTCGGGCCGGACGCTCTCCGAGGCGATGTGGCCCGGCGCCGAGGCCGAGTACGCGGCGCACGGTGGGTGCTTCCCGATCGTCGTGCGCGGCGTGGGGTTCGTCGGCACGGTGACGGTCTCGGGCTTGCCGCAGAAGGACGATCACGACCTCGTGGTGGAGGCGATCCGCGAGTTCCTGGCGAAGGCGCAGCAAGGCTGAGCCGCTGCACGAGACACGGGCACCGCGACGCCCCGGCGGGGGCGATCGCAGCCCGCGTCTGCGCGCACGCCGCCACGGAAAGGGCGTCTCGCCCGCCGCGTGCTGAATGCCGCAACAATCCGCAATTGACGCACGTCAATTGTCGCCCGGATTGAACCACGATGTATCAACCGTGGGTTTGTCATGTGCCGACCCACCTGAGCAGGCTTTCGCGGCGATCGCAATCGTCTAGAGTCCCTCGCGCAGTGTCCGAGCCACTCGACACCGCTCCAGGAAGGCTCAAGCCGGACGTGAGGGGGTAGAACATGAAGAAGGTTGC
>DASTGH010000266.1:0-6259 GCA_035719345.1 Anaeromyxobacteraceae bacterium | reverse complement strand
GCCGCGCGGAAGGCGGGCCCGCGCCGGACGGGCCGCGGGAGGTCGCGCCGGCGCCGCTGAGGGGGGCGTCACAACCGGTGCTCGACCGCGAGCCGGTGCTGGAGCTTCCGCGCCTGGCGGAAGGCCTCCTTCAGCACCTGGCGCTCGAGGTCGTTGAGCGCCCGCGGGTCGACGCGATTGCCGTCGCCCACCGCGCCCCGGCACTGGTTCCGCAGGCGCGCGAGGTGGACGACGTGGTACCCGTCGACGATCGCCGCCGCGTCGTCGGGGTCGAGCCGGATCGCCTCCGCCGCCGCGCGCAGGCGCTCGGCGGTGTTGGTGTGCGACACCCCGTTCGCCAGCGCGAGGACGCGGGCGGCGTCGACGAAGGGGCGCGCCCCGTTCGCCTTGAGGTCGATGGTGTGCGGGAACTCCTTCGACCCGTCGCAGACGAAGTCGCGGAACGTCCCGAGCGGCGGGCGCCAGGCCAGCGCCTCCTCGGCGAGGAGGCGCAGGAACAGTGGCTGGCCGCGCGCGGTCTCCACCACCCACTCGCGCAGCCCGTCGGCGAGCGCCTCGTGGCCGTGGATGGGCCGCAGGTCGAAGAAGATGGCCGCGCCGAGCAGCGCCTCCGGGTGCGGCTCGAGGATCCACTGCGCGAAGGTGCGCTTCCACTCCGCCAGCGACAGGCACCAGCGCGGGTTCCCCGCCATGATGCCGCCCTTGCACTCGGGGAAGCCGCAGGCGGCGAGCCTGGCGTTCACCGCGCGCGCGAACGGGAGGAGCGCCTCGCGCACGCGGTCGACGTCGGACGGCGCGCACTCGAAGACGAGCCCGTTGTCCTGGTCCGTGGCGAACGTCTGCTCCAGCCGCCCCTCCGAGCCGAGCGCGATCCAGCACATGGGCACCGTCGGTGGGTCGAGCTCGTCGGCGGTCAGCTCCAGGATGCGGATGGTGAGGAGGTCGTTCAGCGTCGAGATGGCGTGGGTGAGCATCTCTGCCCCGACCCCCTGCGCCAGGAGCCCGGTGGCGAGGCGGCGGATGCCCGCGGCCGTGTCCCGCAGCGCCTCCACGTCGCGGGCGGCGCGGATGCGGTCGCCCACCTCGGTCACGCCGGCGCGCTCGAGGCCGAAGAGGTCGTCCTGCGAGACGACGCCGACCAGCGCGCCGGCGGCGTCGACGACGATCACGCGGCGCACGTGGTTGCGGGCCATGACGAGCGCCGCCTGGTGCGCGGTGGCGTGCGGCCCGAGCGTGATGAGGCCGCTCGTCATGACGCAGGCGATGGGCTGCTCCAGCTCGGCGCCGGGCAGCGCCACGCGGCGCAGGAGGTCCCGCAGCGTGAAGATGCCGAGGGGAACGCCCCGCGCCGGGTCCGCCACCACCACCGAGCCGAGGCGGTGCCGCTCCATCGCCTCGAGCGTCTCGCGCACCGTGGCCGTGAGCGGCACGGTCAGGACCTCGCCGCGCACGATGGCCGAGAGCGGGCTGAACATCGAGAGCGCCTGCGGCCGCCGCGCCGGCGCAGCGGGCTCGGGGCGCTCGAGCCGGTCGCCCGCCGCGGTCACGGCCGCCTCCCCAGCATCTCCGACACCTGCGTCACCAGGGCGCGGGTGGAGAACGGCTTCGTCACGTAGGCATCGGCGCCGAGCGCGAGGCCCTTCGCCACCTCGGCCTCGCGGCCGCGCGCCGAGAGCATCAGGATCTTCACGTCCCGCCAGCGCGGATCGGCGCGCACCAGCCGGCACACCTCGAAGCCGTTCAGGCCGGGCAGCATGACGTCGAGCACGATCAGCGCCGGTGGCCGCTCGGCCACGGCCACGAGCGCCGCCTCGCCGTCGGCGGCGACCTCGACCTCGTAGCCCTCGCGCCGCATCAGGAACTCGAGCGAGATGACGATGTTCGGTTCGTCGTCGACGATGAGGATTCGGCTCATGCGCGGGCCCCCTCGGATCGCGAGGGCGCCGTCGCCCGCGGGCCGCCCGGCGCGGGCTCGATGGGCACGGTGAAGGAGAAGGTCGCGCCCGCCCCGAGCGCGCTCTCCACCCAGAGCCGCCCGCCGAAGTGCTCGATGATGCGCCGGCTGATGGCGAGCCCGAGGCCGGTGCCGCCCGGCCGCGCTCCCGGGGCGCGCACCTGGCGGAAGCGGTCGAAGATCGTCTCGTGGTCGGCGCGGTCGATCCCGGGGCCGTTGTCCTGCACGTCGACCCGCAGCGCGCCGGCGACGGCGGCGACGCGGATGGAGACGCGGCCGTCGGACGCCGGGCAGAAGTTCACGGCGTTGGAGAGGAGGTTGATGAGCACCTGCACCAGCCGGTCCCGGTCACCCAGGGTGCGCGGCAGCGGCCGCGCCACCGCCACGGAGAGCGCCACGCGGCGCTCGCGGAAGAGCTGGCTGGTGGTGTCCACGGCCTCCTGCACCACCTCCTCCAGGTCCAGCTC
The DNA here is from genome assembly GCA_035719345.1 of Anaeromyxobacteraceae bacterium. GTDB lineage: Bacteria > Myxococcota > Myxococcia > Myxococcales > Anaeromyxobacteraceae > Anaeromyxobacter_A. The sequence continues at coordinate 3,838 of DASTGH010000266.1, read as the reverse complement.
GGACGCGCGCCACTCGGCCTGGCCGGACTCGATCTTGGCCATCTCCAGCGTCTGGTTGATGAGCCGGGTGAGGCGCTCCGCCTCCTTGGCGATGATGCCGAGGAAGCGCTCGCGCTCGCCGGGCTCGACGCCCGGGTCGTCGAGCAGGATCTCGGAGAAGGCGCGGATCGAGGTGAGCGGCGTGCGCAGCTCGTGGGTGACCGTCGCCATGAAGTCGTCCTTCATGCGGTCGAGCTCCTGCAGCTTGGCGTTGGCGGCGCGCAGCTCGCCCGTGGCCGCCTCCAGCTCGCGCGACTTCTCCTCCAGCTGGCGGCTGTAGGCGCGCACCTGCGAGGCCTCGTCGAGGATGTCCAGCACCTCGTCCAGGCCGGGCGGCTCCTCCTCCACCACCGAGGCGACCATGACGCGCGCCGATGCGGCGCCGATGGCGCCGGCGAGCTGCGTCTCGGCGAAGTGGACGAGGTCGGCGTCGGGGCGCAGCGCCTCGATCGAGGCGAGCCCGCGCCGGGCGGCGTGGGCGCGGAAGGCCTCCCGCGCGCGCTCCGGCCCGAGGAAGCGCCCGATGAGCGGCAACAGCTCGTCGACCGAGGCGCTGCCGCGCCAGATGCGCGAGGGATCGGGCCCGTGCGTGCGGCGGAAGACGTCGACGAAGAGCGCGCCCTGGCCGGTTTCGGCCACCCCGGGGCGCCCGGCCAGCGACACGCCCACGTACATGCCGGCGTTGGCGAGCATGCTCCAGAACAGGCCGTGCGAGATCTCGTCCAGCCCGGTGAGCCCGAACAGCTCCTGCGGCCGGAGCAGGGGCAGGCCGAAGAGCCCGTCGCGCAGGAAGCCGGCGGGGAGCCAGCCGGACTTCGCGAACGAGGGGAGCATGAGCGTGTACGCCCACACCGCGAACCCGGCGGCGAGCCCGGCGATGGCGCCGGCGCGCGTGCCGCCCTTCCAGTACATGCCGCCGAGGATGGCCGGCGCGAACTGCGCCACGGCCGCGAAGGAGATGAGGCCGATGGCGACGAGCGCGTAGGCCTCGCCGGCGATGCGGAAGTAGGCGTAGGAGAGGGCGAGGATGGCGCCGATGGCCACGCGACGGATGCCGAGGAGCAGCCGCGAGACGTCGCGCCGCTGGTCGAGCCGCAGCCAGGAGCGGCGCAGCAGCGCAGGCATGACGAGGTCGTTGCAGACCATGGTGGACAGGGCGATGGTCTCGACGATGACCATGCCGGTGCCGGCCGAGAGGCCGCCGATGAAGGCGAGGAGCGTCAGCGCCTGCTGCTGCCGGGCCATGGGCAGCGTCAGCACGAAGGTGTCGGCGTCGACGCCGGCTCCGGCGAAGAGCAGCCGCCCGCCGAGCGCGATGGGGAGGACGAAGACGTTGATGAGCAGCAGGTAGAGCGGGAAGAGCCAGATCGCCTTGTCGAGGTGCTCCTCGTCCACGTTCTCCACCACCGAGATCTGGAACTGCCGGGGCAGGAAGAGGATGGAGAGCATGGAGAGGACGGTCAGGAAGGCCCAGGTCCCGTAGCTGCCGCTCGTGACCGTCATGAGCGCCTGGAGCCTCGGCACCTCGCGGGCGAGCCGGAAGATGTCGCCGAACCCGGCGTAGATCCCGAAGGTGACGAACGCCCCGACCGCCAGGAACGCCACCAGCTTCACCGTCGACTCGAAGGCGATGGCGGCGACCAGGCCCTCGTGCCGCTCGGTCGCGTCGAGGTGGCGCGCGCCGAAGAGGATGGTGAAGGCGGCGAGCGCCATGGCGATGTAGAGCGCGGTGTCCTCGAGCAGCGGGCGCGCCAGCGCCTTCGCCGGCGCGACGACCTCCGGGTACTGCAGGAGGATGGTGAAGCTGCTGGAGATGGCCTTCAGCTGCAGCGCCACGTACGGGACGATCCCGACCACGGCGATGACCGTCACCAGCCCGCCCAGGAGCTGGCTCTTGCCGTACCGCGACGCCACGAAGTCGGCGATGCTGGTGATGCGGTACGTCTTCGTGATGCGGATGACCTTCCGCATGACGTACCACCACAGCGCCACCATGAGCGTCGGCCCGAGGTAGACGGGCAGGAAGCCGATGCCGCTCGACGACGCCCGCCCGACGCTGCCGTAGAAGGTCCAGGTGCTGCAGTAGACGGCGAGCGAGAGCGCGTAGATGTACGGGTTCGCGATGATGGAGCGCCCCGCCTCGGCGCGCCGGTCGCCGTAGTGCGCGATGGCGAAGAGCACGCCCAGGTAGGCGAAGGAGATGAGGACGACCGCCCAGCCGCGGAGCATGGCGCTTACTCGCGACGGCGCCCGATGACGAGCGCCATCCCGCCGATGAGGACGAGCCAGACGCCGAAGAGGTACGCGTAGAGGAGGGGGATCCCGGCGACCTCGACCGGTCGCGAGAACAGCGACAGGACCGGGTAGTTGAGCAGCACGCAACCCAGGACGAAGAGGGCGGTCAGCCGCTGCCCGGTGCTGCCGGAGCGTTCCATGGCGCCTCGCGCGGCCGTCGGTGCGTGGTCCACTATAGCGCATGCCGTTCGACGCGTACGTCTTCGCCGACTGGAGCGCCCGGACCGGCCGCGGCCCGGCGCGGCCGTGCTGCGATGCGGTGTGGGTCGGATGGACGCGCGCGCGCGGCGCTCCGTCCGCGCGGTACTGCCGGACGCGCGCGGAGGGCACCGAGCTCGTGCGCGCCCTGCTCCGCGACGCGTGCGTGCACCAGGAGCGGGTCCTCGTCGGGTTCGATTTTCCGTACGGTTATCCGCGGGGGCTCGCCGCCGCGGCGGGCTTCCGGCGACCGGCGTGGCGGTCGACCTGGGATGCGCTGGGAGCAGGGCTCGTCGACGGCGACGACAACCGGAGCAATCGCTTCGAGGTGGCGGAGGCCCTCAACCGCCGCGTCTGCGGGCGTGGACCCGGCCCGTTCTGGGGCAGGCCGGTGCCGCGCGGCGTCACGACCGCGCAGAGGCCCTGCGGGCGCCGCGCGCTCCGGCCGACGAGCCCCGGGTTCCCCTTCCCGCTGCCGGGCGGCGGTCGGCTCGAGCGCCTGCGCGAGTGCGACCGGCGGCTGCGCGGCGTGCAGGAGTGCTGGAAGCTCCTCGGCGTCGGCTCCGTGGGCAGCCAGGCGCTCACCGGGATCCCGCGGCTCCGCTCGCTGCGCGACGACCCGGCGCTGGCCGGCGCGAGCGCGGTGTGGCCGTTCGAGACCGGTTTCACGAGCGCGTTCGGCCGAGGCGCCCGCATCGTGCACGCGGAGACCTGGCCCGGGCTGGTCGAGCGCGAGGTGGCGCTGCGGAGCGAGCCGATCCGGGACGAGGCCCAGGTGCTCGCGCTCTGCGCGTGGGCGCGCCGCCTCGACGCCCGCGGCGAGCTCGCCCCGCTCTTCGAGCGGCCGCCGGACCTCGGCGGCGCCGACCTGCGGGCGGTGCTGGAGGAGGAGGGGTGGGTGCTGGGGTGCCGGGACGGGACGAGGACGGGGACGAGGTGGCGGTGCGGATCTCGGACTCTCACACCCACCGCACCTCGCCCTCCGCGGTGAACAACAGCCCCGCGTCCACGCCGCCCTCCGTGGCCAGGCCGAGCGCGACCAGGATGCGGGCGTAGCTCCGCACCTGCTCGACGTAGGCGGGATGCGTCGCACGGACGTCGCCCGCCGGCGGCGCATCGGTCTTGAAGTCGACGACCGCGAGCCGCTCGCCGCGGGTCGCGACGAGGTCGAGGTAGCCCTGCACCAGCTTCTCCTCCCCGGCGGCGAGCGCGACGGGGTACTCGAGCTGGAGGTCGGGGCCGGGCGGCCGGCGCAGCCCCGCCCGCTCCAGCGCGGCGAGCGCGCGCGCGGCGTCGGCCGCCGCCT
>DASTGH010000265.1:0-16249 GCA_035719345.1 Anaeromyxobacteraceae bacterium | reverse complement strand
GTCGCCGTCGAGTTGCTCCAGGCCGTGCGGGCCTGCAGCATCCGTGACTCCACCCTGCGGGATCAGGCGCTGCGCTCTGCCAAGAGCGCATGCCTCAACGCCGCGGAGGGTGCCGATCGCACGTCGCGCGGCGACAAAGCGCGCGCCTTCTCCATCGCCCGCGCCGAGGCCGGAGAGGTTGCCGCGGCGGTCGAGATCGCGGCAGCCTGCGGCGACGCCGGCGCGGAGCCCGCCGGCGAGGTCATCCGCCTCGCCGGCCGCCTCTGCCGGATGCTGAGCCCGCTGGCGCGGGCACGGTAGCGGTCAGCGCATGAGCCCTCGCAGCATCCGCCTCACGCGGAGCGCGAGGGCCATCGCGCGCTCGCCGACCGGCGCTGGCAGCGCGCCGATGGCGACCGCCAGATCCACCGCCGCCGCGACCTCCTGCACGCTGCCGGCGGCCATGGCGAAGTGGCGGCGCTTCACGCCGGGCGACTCGCTACCGAGGCCTTCTGCCAAATTCAGGACGACCGACTTCGAGGCACGCGACGCCTGATCGCGGAGCTCCGGATCGGACAGCCGAGCGAGGTGAACCAGGGCCGCCAGCTCACGCGCGGCGACGTAGACATCGAGACGTTGAAACGTGAAGCTGGTGAAGGGGGTCTCCGTCATGGGCGCTTCCTCCTGCCCCCAGCCCGAGGAAGCGCCCATGACGGAACCACCGGGGAGCGTCGCCCGTCGATCGACACGCCTCCCTGCGTTGCAGCGCGAAGGCCACGCTCTGCGTGGCCGAGCGATGCCAACGCGCAAACGCGTTCGAGGTCGAGATCGAGTACGGGGACGAGTACGGGGACGGGGACGAGCTCGGGGACGGGGGACGGTTCCCCCGCCTCTCCCCTACGCGCTCTTCTCCGCCGCCGCCGGCCGCCTCGTCCGATGGGCGGTGAGGACCTTCCCCAGGAACTGCCCCGTGAAGCTCGCCTTCGCCCGGGCCACGTCCTCCGGCGTCCCCTCCGCGATGACGAGGCCGCCCTCGTCGCCGCCTTCCGGGCCCATGTCGATGACCCAGTCGGCGCACTTGATGACGTCGAGGTTGTGCTCGATCACGACCACGCTGTTGCCGGCGTCGACCAGGCGATCGAGGACGTGCAGCAGCCGGCGCACGTCCTCGAAGTGGAGGCCGGTGGTCGGCTCGTCGAGGATGTACATCGTCCGGCCCGTCCCCACCCGCGCCAGCTCGCGCGACAGCTTGATGCGCTGCGCCTCGCCGCCGGACAGCGTCGGCGAGGGCTGACCCAGCTTCACGTAGCCGAGGCCCACGTCGTCGAGCGTCTGCAGGATGCGCTGGATCTCCCGGTGGTGCGTGAAGTGCGCCATGGCCTCGTGCACCGACATGTCGAGCACCTCGGCGATGTTCTTCCCCTTGAACTGCACCCGCAGCGTCGCCTCGTTGAAGCGCTTGCCGCCGCAGACCTCGCAGGGCACGAGCACGTCGGCGAGGAAGTGCATCTCGACGAGCTTCATGCCGTCGCCCTGGCACGCCTCGCACCGCCCGCCCTTCACGTTGAAGCTGAAGCGGCCCGGCTGGTAGCCGTAGGCGCGCGCCTCCGGCGTCTGCGCGAACACGTCGCGCACGCAGTCGAAGAGCTTGGTGTAGGTCGCCGGGTTCGAGCGCGGCGTGCGGCCGATGGGCTGCTGGTTGATGTCGATGACCTTGTCGATCGCCTCGTGGCCGAGCAGCGACTGGTGCTTGCCCGGGACCTCGCGCGTCCCGTGCAGGTGGCGCATGAGCGCGGGGCGCAGGATCGCGTTCACGAGCGTCGACTTGCCCGCGCCGGACACGCCGGTGACGGCGGTGAGCGTGCCGAGCGGGAACTTCACGGTGACGTCGCGCAGGTTGTTCGCCTGCGCACCCGCCACCGTGATCGCCCCGCGCGGCGCGCGGCGCCGCTCCGGAACCGCGATCTCGCGGCGTCCGGAGAGGTACGCCCCGGTGAGCGAGGCCGGGTTCCGCTTCACCTCGGCGGGCGTGCCCTGGGCCACGATCTCGCCGCCGTGCTCGCCCGCGCCGGGGCCGAAGTCGACCAGCCAGTCGGCCTCCTCCATCGTCTCCTCGTCGTGCTCGACGACGATCACGGAGTTGCCGATGTCGCGCAGCCGCTTCAGCGTGGCGAGGAGCTTCCCGTTGTCGCGCTGGTGCAGGCCGATGGACGGCTCGTCGAGGATGTAGATGACGCCCGTCAGCTCCGAGCCCATCTGCGAGGCGAGCCGGATGCGCTGGCTCTCGCCGCCGGAGAGCGACGGGCCGGGCCGGTCGAGCGTGAGGTACTGGAGCCCCACGTCGAGGAGGAACTTGAGCCGGTTGCGGATCTCCTTGAGCAGCTCCTCGGCGATGCGCGCCTCGGAGCCGCCGAGGTCGAGCGCGCCGAGCCAGGCGTGCGCCTCGCGGATGGTGAGCCGCGACAGCTCGACGATCCCCTTGCTCCGGATGCGCACCGCGCGGCTCTCCGGCTTGAGGCGCTCGCCGCCGCAGGTGGGGCACGGCTTGTCGGAGAAGTAGCGCATGTAGTAGCGCCGCATCGCCTCCGAGCCCGTCGCCTTGAAGCGGCGGTGGAGCTGGTTCACCACGCCCTCCCACACGATGCGGGCGCGGTTCATCCCCTCGTTGCCGTCGAGGATGATCTCGCGCTGCGCCTTGGGGAGCTTCGACCAGGGCGTGTCGAGGTCGATGCCGAGGGAGCGCGAGAGGTGCTCCACGAACTCGAACGTCCAGCCCTCCCCCTTCTCCATCCCGCTGGCCCACGGGTCGACCGCGCCCTGGCGGATGGTGAGCGACGGGTCGGGGATGATGAGGTCGGGGTCCATCTCGGCGCGGGTGCCGAGACCCTGGCAGTCGGGGCAGCTCCCCAGCGGCGAGTTGAAGGAGAAGCTCTGCGGCGCGAGGTCGGCGAAGCTGAGCCCGTCGTAGGGGCAGGCGTTGTGCTCCGAGAAGAAGCGGTCGTGCTTCTTGTACTCCTCGGGATCGACGCCCGGCCCGACCTTCTGCTCGCGGGCCGCGTCGGCGACGATGAGCGTGCCCTTGCCCTCGCGCAGCGCCGTCTCCACCGAGTCGGTGAGGCGCGCGCGCAGGTCCGGCTTCACCACCAGGCGATCGACCACCAGCTCGATGTCGTGCTTGAGCTTCTTGTCGAGCGCCAGCCGCTCCTCCAGCGAGTGCACGACCCCGTCCACCCGCACCCGGGCGAAGCCGCGCTTGTGGGCGTCGCCGAGCAGCTCCCGGTACTCGCCCTTGCGGTTCTGCACGAGCGGGGCGAGGAGCAGGACGCGCGAGCCCTCGGGCAGCGCCAGGATCGCGTCCACGATCTGCTGCGCCGTCTGCTTGCCCACCTGGCGCCCGCACACCGGACAGTGCTGGATGCCGATGGAGGCGTACAGCACGCGCAGGTAGTCGTGCACCTCGGTGATGGTCCCGACCGTCGAGCGCGGGTTGTTGGAGGCGGCCTTCTGCTCGATGGAGATGGTGGGCGAGAGCCCCCGGATGGTGTCGTACTTCGGCTTCTCCATCTGCCCCAGGAACTGGCGGGCGTACGAGGAGAGGGACTCGACGTAGCGGCGCTGCCCCTCGGCGTAGAGGGTGTCGAAGGCGAGCGAGCTCTTGCCCGAGCCCGAGACCCCCGTGAAGACGACCAGCCGCTTCTTCGGGATCTCGAGGTCGACGGACTTGAGGTTGTGCTCGCGGGCCCCCCGGACGACGATGGACTCGGGCTCGCTCATGGGACGGCTTCCTTAACATCCGCGGCACCCCTGGGCATGCCCGTCCGTTCCCCCCGCGACGGAAATGTCGTAATCCAGGGAGCGAGATGGCCGAGTTGCGCAACGACGCGGGGGTACTCCGCTTCGCGCTGGAGGTCGCTGGCCGCGAGGCGGGGGGCCGGCTCCTCGTCACCGCGGGCCTCGAATACCGCGACGCGCGCGACGAGAGCTGGTGGCCGGTGGTGCGCCTGCCCGTCCTCCACCTCGCCGGCGAGGCGCTGCGCGGCCTGGAGGCGCTGCTGGGCGCGCTGGTGGCCGGTGCGCCGGACGGCTTCGCCTGGCGTCCCGAGGACGACCCCGTCTTCGGGCTGCAGCTCGGGCCGGCTCCCGGCGGAGCCGTGGTCGAGGTCGGCCTCGACCTGGGCGCGTTCCTGGCGGAGGTCGCCGGCGCGCCGCGCCGGCCGGAGGCGGAGCTGGGGCTGTTCCGGTTCCGCGCCGGCCAGGCCGACCTCGTCCTCTTCGCCGACGGGCTCGCCCGGGAGCTCACGGCGGTGGGCGCGTGAGCCCGTGGCGGCGGTCGAAGCGCGCCGCGCGCTGGGAGCTGTTCGGCTCCGGCGTCCTCTTCGGGCTCATGGCGGCGCTGGCGCGCATGGGCTCGAGCGAGGCGGGCGGGTTCACGGCGCCGCAGATGACGACGGTGCGCTTCGTCGTCGGCGCGGCGCTCACCCTGGCGCTCTTCCGGCTGCGGCCCGGCACCTTCCGGCCGGTGCGCCACCGCCTGCTCGTCACCCGCGGGCTCCTCGGCGGCGTGGCCGTCCTCCTCTACTTCATCGCGCTGGCGCGCATCCCGGCCGGGCAGGCGACGCTGCTCAACAACACGTTCCCGGTCTTCGCGGTCCTCCTCTCCTTCGCCACGCTGGGGGAGCGCCCGACCGTGCACCTCGGGCTGGCGCTCGTCGCCGTCACCGCCGGCGTGTTCCTGGTGGTGGGCCCCGGCTCGGGCTCGCTCGGCATCGGCCTCGGCGAGCTGGCGGGGATCGCCTCCGCGCTCCTCGGCGCCGGCGCCGTCACGAGCATCCGCGCCCTGCGCGCCACCGACAACGCGCCCACCATCTTCTTCGCGTTCTGCCTGGGTGGCCTGGCCGTGTCGGCCCCGTTCTCCATCGGCCCGTGGCCGTCGGCGCCGCTCACCTGGGCGCTCGCCGTGGCGGTCGGCGTCCTCTCCTTCGCCGCCCAGATCCTGATGACCCAGGCCTACGGCGCGCTCACCGTGGCCGAGGCGGCGCTCTGGCAGCAGCTCACGCCCATCGCCAGCTACGGCTGGGCGCTCCTCCTCCTCGGGGAGCGGCTCTCGACGCTCGGCGCCGCCGGGGTGCTGCTCGGGCTGTGCGGCGTGGCCTACGGCACCGTGCTCGGGCACCGGCCGCCGGCCGGGCAGCCTGCGCCGGTGGCGGTGGTCGAGCCGGTGGACCCGGCGTGACGGTGCGGCGAGGCCGCACCGTCACGCCCACGCGCGGCGCCCGCTCCGTCACGCCCACGCGGCGCGCCCGCGCGCTGGCCCGGCTCGAGCTCCTCGGCTCCGCGCTCTGCTTCGGGCTCATGGCGGTGCTGGCGCGGCGCCTGTCGCGCGGGCAGGGAGGCTTCACCGCGGGTCAGCTGTCGGTGGTGCGGTTCGCGGTCGGGGCGGCGGGTTCCCTGGCCGTCTTCGCCCTCCGCCCCGGCCTGCACCGCCCGCACAACGTCCGCCTGCTCGTCTCGCGCGGGATCTCGGGCGGCCTGGTCGTGGTCCTCTACTTCGCGGCCCTGGCGCGCATCCCCGCCGGCGAGGCGGGGCTGCTCTACAACCTCTTCCCCATCGTCGCGACCGCGATGTCGATCGTCGCGTTCGGCGAGCGTCCCACGGTCCACCTCCTGCTCGCGCTCGTCGCTGCCACCGCGGGGGTCGCGCTCGTGCTCGGGGACGGCGCGCTGCGCGTGGGCGTCGGCTGGGGCGAGGCGGCGGCGCTGGCGGCTGCCTTCTTCGCCGCGACGAGCGCCAACGTCATCCGGGCGATGCGCGGGACCGACAACGCGGCCACCATCTTCTTCTGGTTCTCGCTGGTGGGGCTGCCGGTGGTGCTGCCCTTCGCGCTCGACGCCTGGCCGTCGGCGCCCGGTGCCTGGGCGGTGGCGCTCGTCATGGCGCTCGCGGCCTGGGCGGCGCAGGTCCTCATGGCCGACGCCTACGGCGCGCTCTCCGTCCCGGAGGCGGCGGTCTGGCTGCAGCTCACGCCGGTGGCGCAGTTCGCGCTCGCGGTCCCGCTCCTGGGTGAGCGCCCGGCCTGGGGCGCCGTCGCCGGCGCGCTGCTGGCGATGGCGGGGGTCGCCTGGGGGACGGTGCTGGGGCGTGCACCGTCCGTCGATGCGCCGGCGCGTCCCGTGCGCGACGGCGATCCGGCCGAACCCTGACGGGACGGTTGCGCGGCGGCTGCCGTGGCTATGCGTCGTCGCCGCCGGACACCTGGTCCGGACTTCACAAGGAGACATGCATGCGCGTCGCACGGCCGCTGGTCGCGATCCTCTTCCTGTCCACCCTGGGCGTCGCCGCCGCCGCGGAGAACCCCGCCGCCACCGGAAAGTCGACCTACGGCACCGCGGGTTGCGGCCTGGGCTCGATGGTGTTCGGCGATCAGAAGGGCGCCATCCAGATCCTGGCGGCCACGACCAACACGCTCTTCGGCACCCAGACGTTCGGGATCACGTTCGGCACCTCGAACTGCGGCGCCGCGGCGGTCAGCACCTCCGCCACGAAGAGCTTCATCGAGGGGAACCGGGAGGTCCTCGCCAAGGACGCGGCGCGCGGGTCGGGCGAGACCATCACCACGCTCTCGAACCTCGCCGGTTGCAAGGACCCGGCGGCGGTCGGAGCGGCGCTGCAGAAGCGGTTCGCCGAGCTGTTCCCTGCGGAGAAGGCGCACACCGAGGTCTCGGAGGCGGTCCTGGGCGCGCTCCGCGGCGACGAGGCCCTGGCCTGCAAGGCGATCGGCTAGGGTGGCGCGGCGGGGTCAGCCAGAGCGGCGTCCCCGCCGTCCATGAGCGCCGGGATCGTCGCGGCCATCGTGCTGGCGGTCGGGACGGCGGCCCCGACCTTCGGGTTCGACGGCCCTGCGGCCGCCGAGCCCTCGGGGTCCTACCTCGACGACCTCCTCGCCCGCGCCCGCTCCGAGGACCTCGCCCACGACCGCGCCTGGCTCCGCCTCGGCCGCTGGCGACCGCGCCTCCTCGGCGGCCACGAGAGCGAGGTCGACGCCCCCGAGTTCTTCCTCGCGCCCGCCGGGAAGCGCGACCCGGCCGCGGAGCTCGAGGCGACGCTCCGCGGCCTCTTCTCGGACGCGCCCTCGTCGCCGGCGGCGGAGCCGGGCGAGACGGCGGCGGCCGCCCGCGCCGCGGCCATCGCCGATCACCCCCAGTGCCGGTTCCCCGCCCGCTTCGCCTTCCTCGCGTCGCGGCTCGCGCTCGACCCCGAGCGGCTCCCGCGCCGCGACTGCCCCCGGCTCGCCGAGTTCGTCGAGCGGGTCGGGGCGCGCTCCGTCGCGCTCGTGTTCTCGTCGTACTACCTCAACGACCCGGCGTCGGCGTTCGGCCACACCTTCCTCCGCCTGGGCCGCGCGCCGCCCGGGGCCGCCGGCGACGGGCTCGAGCTCGTGGACGTGGGGGTGGACTACGCCGCGAGCGTCACGACCGTGAACCCGCTCCTCTACGCCGTGTACGGCCTGGCCGGGCGCTTCCACGGCGAGTTCACGGCGCGACCGTACTTCTACAAGGTGCGCGAGTACGCCGACTTCGAGTCGCGCGACCTGTGGGAGTACGAGCTCGACCTCTCCCCGGCGGAGGTGGGGATGCTCGTCCTGCACCTGTGGGAGCTGGGGCAGGCGTGGCTCGACTACTGGTACCTCGACGAGAACTGCTCGTACCACGTGCTCGGCGCCCTCGAGGCGGCGGCGCCCAGGCTCGACCTGCTCTCCCGCCTCGGCTGGATCGTGCTGCCCGCGGAGGCGGTGCGGTCGGTCGCCGCCTCCCCGGCCCTGGTCCGCGCCGTGCGCTTCCGCCCCTCCTCGCGGACGCAGCTCGAGGCGCGCGCCGCGGGCCTGTCGCGGGACGAGCGCGCGCTGGTGGCCGAGGTGGCGGGCGGGAGGACCGCCCCGGCGCTCCAGGCCACGTCCTCCGTCGAGCAGGCGCGGGTGCTCGACGCCGCGCTCGACCTGTACGACGTGCGGCACGCGCGCGACGTGGTGCTCGGGGAGCCGGCGGCGGTCGAGGACCGGCAGCGGCTGCTCGAGCGGCGCGCAGCGCTCGGCGTGACGAGCCCGCCCCTGGAGGTCGCGCCGCCGGCGCGCGGTGGACCGGAGCGCGGGCACGGGGCGCGCCGGCTGGTCCTCGGCGGCGGGTGGTCGAGCGCGGACGGGCCGCTCGTCGTCCTGCAGGCGCGGGCCGCGCTCCACGATCTCCTCGACCCGCCCGCCGGCTTCGCGCCGGGCATGCAGCTCGAGTTCCTCCGGGCGCGCCTCTCCTTCGCCACCCGCGACCGGACGCTCCGCGTCGACGACGCGACGCTGGTGGAGGCGACGGTGCTGAACGCGTTCCACGGTTTCGAGCCGCGGCCGAGCTGGCGCTTCGCCGCGGGTGCCGGGCGCGTCACCGACGGCGGCTGCGACGGCTGCGTCGCGGGGAAGCTGCTGGTGGGCGGGGGCCCCGGCTGGCTCGGGTCCGGTGGCGACACCGCGGTGGCGCTCACCGTCGACGCCGAGCTGCTCATGGCGCCGGCGCTGTCGGGTGCCGGCGGCAGCGGGTTCCGCCCGGGCGTCGGGCCGAGCGCGCTCGTGCGGCTGCTCGCCGGAGAGCGCGCCGCGCTCCTCGGCAGCGCCTCCTGGCGCTGGCTCCCGGCCGCAGCTCCCGAGACCACGTTCGCGCTCGGGGTCGAGGGGCGGCTCCACCTCGGTCCGGCGTCGCTCGGCGTCGCGTGGCGCCGGAGCCCGCGGGAGACCGAGGCGGAGCTGACCGCCGCGATCTACGGTCGGTAGCTCCGCCGGCCGCGCGAGACCTCGCCCGGCGCGGCACACACGTGCCCACCCGTGCGCACGGCTCCCCACGGGCTCATCGGGTTTCTGCTTGAACCCGGAGGCGAATCCGGCGTAACAGCGTGTCCCCATGATCCGACACATGCTCGTCCGTCAGGTCGCCGTGCTGGCCCTCTGCCTCGCACCCGCGCTCGCCTCCGCCCAGGCGAAGTCCTCCTCGTCCGGAGGACCGGCCATGGGCGCACCGCTCGGCGGCACCGCCGGCGGCTTCGTCCTCGGCCTCGACATCCCGCCCTCCGGCCTGGACGTCGGGCCCCGCTTCACCGGCGAGCTCATGTTCGGCTTCAACCAGCTCTCGCCGAGCCTGCGGCTCGACCTCGGCGCGCGCACCTCGTTCGCGTACCACTCGTTCGACGGCGGTGGCGGCTCGATGTGGGTGTGGGACGTCGTGCCGGACGTGAAGCTCATCGGCAGCGTCACGCCCACGCTCGCGTTCTACGGCGACTTCGGCGCCGGCCTCGCCGTCTTCCACAACTCGGTGGACTTCGGCGGCTCCGACACCACCCTGAACGCGACCTTCCAGCTCGGCGGCGGCGCGTCCTACGCCATCTCGCCCACCGTGAACCTGATCGGCGAGATCCGCTTCGACTTCTACACGAAGAGCGGCGAGGGGACGTTCATCGCCTTCCCCAGCATCGGCCTGCAGTTCCACTAGCCGCCGTCGAGCCGGGCCCTCGCCGCGCCGGGCCCCCTCCGGCGCCGCACCCGACGAGGTGCGGCCGCTCGCGCAGCGCCTTCTCCGGCCGCACGCCCCAACTGCGCGCATTGACGGAGCGCGCCGTTGGGGCGAGGGTGGCCCTCGCCGAAATCGTTTGCGCAAACGTTCGCGCCGGGCGGCGTCTCCGCGCCCGCCGCGGAGCAGGCGGCGATGGCCACGATGGTCGAGGTCGCGAGGCGGGCGCGCGTGTCGACGAGCACGGTCTCGCACGTCGTCAACGGGACCCGCTTCGTCTCGCCGGCGGCGCGCGATCGGGTACAGGAGGCGATCGGGGCGCTCGGCTACCGGCCCAACGCCCTCGCCCGCTCGCTGCGCGTCGGCCAGTCGCACACGCTCGGGCTGGTCGTGCCGGACAGCGCCAATCCCTTCTTCGCCGAGGTGGGCCGCGCCGTCGAGCAGGCCGCCTTCGCCGCCGGCTTCAGCGTCATCCTGTGCAACACCGAGAACGACGCCGAGCGCGAGGAGCGCTACCTGACGGTGCTCGCCCGCAAGCAGGTGGACGGGATCGTGCTGGTGGCGGCCGGCGAGCGCGGCGGCGCCGCGCGCTCGCTGGCGCGCTCGGGCGTGCCGGTGGTGGCGATGGACCGCGAACGCCGCGGCATCGCCGTGGACACCGTCGTCGCCGACCACCGCCTGGGGGGGCGGCTCGCCACCTCCCACCTCGCCCGCCTCGGCCACCGGCGCATCGCCTGCGTCGCCGGTCCGGCGCGCCTCTCGCCGAGCGCGCTGCGCGTGGCGGGCTACCGCGACGCGCTCCGGGAGGCCGATCTCCCGCTCGATCCGGCGCTGCTGGTGCACGGCGACTTCCGCCCGGCCGGGGCGGCGGCCGCGGCGCGCGCGCTGCTCGCCTCGGCGCGCCCACCCAGCGCCGTCTTCGCCTGCAACGACCTCATGGCGCTCGGGGTCCTGAGCGCGGCCGCGGCCGCGGGGCGACGCGTCCCCGCCGACCTGGCGGTGGTGGGCTACGACGACATCGAGCTGGCGGCCTTCACCGCCCCCCCGCTCACCACGGTCGTCCAGCCGCGGCGCGAGCTGGGCCGAGCCATCGTGGATCTGCTGCTCGACCGCACCCGGCACCGGGAGCGCGCGGCCCGCCGCGTGGTGCTGCCGGTCGAGCTCCGCATCCGGGCGTCGTGCGGCGCGGTGGTGGAGGCGCGCGCGGCCCGGAGCGGAGCCGCGCGCAGCAGCGGCTTCGGCAGTCCAACCGTCGAAGGAGGAGAGTCATGAAGACGTCTCGCGTCTTGGCGGCGCTGGTGGTGCTCGGGGCGGCCGGGCTGCTCGCGGCCCCGGGCCCGGCCCGCGCCCAGGGGAAGAAGCCGGTGGTGGGCCTCGTCATGAAGTCGCTCGCCAACGAGTTCTTCAAGAGCATGGAGGAGGGCGCCCGGAAGTTCGCGGAGCAGGACGGCACCTTCACGCTCGTGCCGGTGGGCATGAACTCGGAGACCGACATCGACACGCAGATCTCGGCGGTCGAGAACTTCGTCACGCAGAAGGTCGACCTCATCTGCGTGGCCCCCGCCGACTCGGTCGGCCTGGTCGCCCCGGTGAAGAAGGCGATCAAGGCGGGCATCACCGTCGTCAACTTCGACGTGAAGCTCGATGACAAGGCGCTCTCGAAGGCCGGCCTCAAGGACCTCGTCTTCGTCGGCCCCGACAACCAGGAGGGCGCCTACCTCGCCGGCAAGGAGCTCGCCAAGAAGCTGGGCAAGGGCGGGAAGGTCTTCATCATCGAGGGCAACCCCGGCGCCGACAACGCCAAGATGCGCAAGGCGGGCTTCGACAAGGCGGCGAAGGAGGCCGGCCTCAAGGTGCTCGTCTCCCGCACCGCGCACTGGGAGACGGAGGAGGCGAACACGCTCGTCACGAACCTCCTCACCCAGCACCCGGACGTGCAGGGGATCATGGCCGCGAACGACTCCATGGCGCTCGGCGTGGTGAAGGCGCTCGACGCCGCCGGCCTCTCCGGCAAGGTGCAGGTGGTGGGCTTCGACAACATCCCGGCGGTGCAGAAGCTGGTGAAGGAGGGCAAGGTGCTCGCCACCATCGACCAGTTCGGCCCGGAGATGGCGGCGAACTGCATCAAGACCGGCTTCCGCATGAAGAAGGGGGAGCACCTCAAGGGCTGGATCAAGACGCCGGTGAAGCTCGTCACCGCGCAGAACCTCATGTAGCCCGCGGCGCCGCGGCGGGCCCGCTCCCGGCGGTCCCGCCGCGCCGTCCGGGGCCCGGTATCCCCGTGAACGAGAGCGCGAGCGCGCCGGCCGACGCCGTCGTCGAGCTCCAGGGGACCACCAAGCGGTTCCCCGGCGTGCTCGCGCTCGACCGCGTCGACCTCGCCATCCGGCGCGGCGAGGTGCACGTCCTCGTCGGCCAGAACGGCGCCGGCAAGTCGACGCTGGTGAAGCTCCTCTGCGGGCTGTACGCGCCCGACGAGGGACGCATCCTGCTGGCGGGAAAGCCCTACGCACCGCGCAGCGCGCTCGACGCCCTGCGCGCCGGCATCCGGGTCGTCTACCAGGAGTTCAACCTCCTGCCCTACCTGACCGTCGCCGAGAACGTCTTCTTCCAGCACCTGCCCCGGCGCGCCGGGCTCATCGACTTCGCGAAGCTCCACGCCGACGCCGAGGCGCTGCTCGCCGAGGTCGGGCTCGACGTCTCGCCGCGGACCCGGGTCGAGACCCTGGGGGTGGCGCAGATGCAGCTGCTCGAGATCGCCAAGGCGCTCTCCACCCGCAGCCAGGTGCTGGTGCTCGACGAGCCCACCGCCACGCTCACGCCGCGCGAGATCGGGCGCCTGTTCGAGATCATCGCGCGGCTCAAGGCTCGCGGCGTCACGGTGCTCTACATCTCGCACCGGCTGCAGGAGGTGTTCGAGATCGGCGACCGCATCACCGTCCTGCGCAACGGGCGGAAGGTGGAGACGCTGGCGGCGGCGCACACCGACATCCCCCGCATCGTGCGGCTGATGGTGGGCAAGGAGCTGGCCACCGGCTACCCCTTCCACCCGGAGGTGGCCCAGGGCGAGGAGATCCTGCGCGTCGAGGACCTCCGGCCGCGCGGCGCGGCGCACGCCGTCTCCTTCTCGCTGCGGCACGGCGAGGTCCTGGGCATCGCCGGGCTGGTCGGGTCGGGGCGCACCGAGGCGATGCGCGCGCTCTTCGGCGCCGACCCGCGGGCGTCCGGGCGCGTCTTCCGGGACGGGCGCCCGGTCGAGATCCGCCGGCCGCGCGACGCGGTCCGCCACGGCCTGTGCCTCCTCACCGAGGACCGCAAGGCGCAGGGCCTCATCCTCGACATGGCCTGCTACGCCAACGTGACCATCACCGACCTGGCGCGCGTCTCGCGGGCCGGGCTCCTCGACGGGGCGGCCGAACGCGCCGCGGCGCGCCAGCTCGTCCGCGAGCTGGAGATCAAGACGCCCTCGGTCGACCAGCTCGTCGGTCACCTCTCCGGCGGGAACCAGCAGAAGGTCGTCCTCGCCAAGTGGCTCTTCCGCCGGGCCGAGGTGCTCGTCTGCGACGAGCCCACCCGCGGCATCGACGTGGGCGCGCGCTACGAGATCTACGAGCTCCTCTGGCGGCTGGCGGCCGCGGGCAAGGGCATCGTCCTCGTCTCCTCGGACCTGGAGGAGCTCATGGGGCTCTGCCACCGGATCCTCGTCTTCTCGAACGGCCGCATCACCGGCGACCTGCCGCGCGCGGAGTTCGGCCAGGAGCGGATCCTGGCCTGCGCCTACCAGGAGTACGTGCAGGACCGGCACCGGGCGGGCGCGCCCGCGGCCGCGCACGCCGGATAGGGAGGCCGCATGGGCGCCCGTCGCTTCGTGGTCCTGCTCCTGCGCGAGGCCGGCATCGGGCTGGCGCTGCTGCTGCTGGCCATCGCCTTCTCCGCCTTCGCCCCGCGCTTCGCCACGGCGACGAACCTCACCAACATCCTCACCCAGATCAGCATCAACACCGTCATCTCGGTGGGGATGACGTTCGTCATCCTCCTCGGCGGCATCGACCTGTCGGTGGGGTCGGTGCTCGCGCTCGCCACCATCGTGGGGGGCCTGCTCATCACGCGCGACGGGCTCTCCACCGGCGCCGCCGTCCTCGCCGCGGTGGCCGGGGCCACGGTCACCGGCTGCACCTGCGGCCTGTTCAACGGGATCGTGTGCGAGCGCTGGAAGATCCACTCCTTCGTGGTCACGCTGGGCATGCTCAACATCGCCCGCGGCGCCGCCCTGCAGATCTCCAACTCGCGCACCATCTTCGAGTTCCCCGACGCGTTCAACGAGGTGGGGAGCGCCGCCGTCATGGGCGTGCCCCTCATCTTCCTCATGGCGCTGGCGGTGGTGCTGGTGGGGCGCTTCGTCCTGGCGCGCACCGTCTTCGGGCGGATGATCTACGCCATCGGCAACAACGAGGAGGCGGTGCGCCTCTCCGGCCACGACCCGGCCCGCTACAAGGTGGCCGCATTCACGGTCTGTGGAGGGATGGTGGGGCTGGCGGCCATCATGTACATGATGCGCCTCAACATCGCGAGCCCGATCCTCGGCGTCGGGTTCGAGCTCAATGCCATCGCCGCCGTGGTCATCGGCGGCACCAGCATGAGCGGGGGGAAGGGCTCCATGGTCGGGACCTTCCTGGGCGCCTCCATCATGGGCGTCCTCAACAACGGGCTCCTCTTGCTGGGGATGGGCGACTTCGCGCGCCAGATGGTGACCGGCCTCATCATCGTGGTGGCGGTGATCATCGACAAGTACCGGGCGCGGGCGCTGGCGCGCACCGCCTGGTCGACGGCGGAGGCGCCGGCGCCGGCTCCCGGCGCGGCGGCGACCCCATGAGCGTCGACGAGCTCGCCGAGCGGAGCGAGGCACTCCCATGACCGCGCCCGAGGTGGTGGTGGTGGGCAGCCTCAACATGGACGTCGTGGCGCGCGCGCCGCACCTGGTGGTCCCCGGGGAGACGGTGCTCGGCCACTCCTTCGTGACCGCGCCGGGCGGGAAGGGCGCGAACCAGGCGGTGGCGGCGGCGAGGCTGGGCGCACGCACCGCGATGGTGGGGCGCGTGGGCGACGACGCCTTCGGCGCCCGGCTGCGCGCCGGGCTGGAGGCCGACGGCGTCGACGTCGGCGGCGTCGGCACGGCCCCGGGCGTCTCCACGGGCGTGGCGGTGATCGTCGTCGACGACGACGGCCGCAACGGGATCGTGGTGGTCCCCGGCGCCAACGGCCTCGTCACCCCCGCCGACGTGGACGCCCGCGAGGAGGCGCTGGCCGCGGCCCGGGTCGTCGTCCTGCAGCTCGAGATCCCGCTCGCCACGGTGGAGCACGCGGTGCGCCGGGCGCGCGCGCTCGGCAAGACGGTGGTGCTGAACCCGGCGCCGGCCCGGCCGCTCCCGCCCGCGCTCGTGGCCTGCGCCGACCTGCTCGTCCCGAACGAGATCGAGGCGGCCGCGCTCGCCGGCGCCCCGGTCGCGTCGATCGAGGACGCGATCGAGGCGGGGCGCCGGCTGCGAGCGGGCGGGGCAGGCGCGGTGCTCGTCACGCTCGGCGAGCGGGGTGTCGTGACGGTGGGGCCGGACGGCGTGCGGCACGCCCCGGCGCCGGCGGTCCGCGCGGTGGACAGCACCGCCGCCGGCGACACCTTCATCGGCGGGCTGTGCGCCGCGCTCGTGCGCGGCCGGCCGCTCGCGGCGGCGGTCGCCTTCGGTCAGGCGGCCGCCGCCATCAGCGTCACGCGTGCGGGCGCGCAGCCCTCGATCCCGTACCTGCGCGAGGTGCCCGTCACGGAGTGAAGGTGAAGCCGCCCGCGATCCGGACCTGCTGCAGGTCGGGGTTCTGGACGATGACCTCGACGAGTCCCGTGCAGTTCTTGCAGCCGCCGATGATGCCCGGGACGGTCACCAGCGTGATCGCCGTCGGCGTGACGTCGAGGACGGTCTGCGGGAACGGACCGAAGACGACCGAGACGCCGGGCTGGAAGCCGGTGCCGGTGATCGTGACGGCGGTTCCGCCGGTGACGGGGCCGAAGCGGGGGGTGACGGCGGTCACCGTGGGTGCAGGGGTCGGGGACGGGGACGGGGTCGGGGACGGGGCCGGGGACGGCGCGGGGGACGGGGGCGGCGTCGGCGTCGGGGTCGGGGTCGGGGTCGGGGACGGGGTCGGGGTCGGCGTCGGCGTCGGTCCGGCGGGCGACGGCGCGGGGAGGAGCACGAAGTCGGTCGGACCCCAACCACATGGTCGCGTCGTCGAACGACTACGAGTCCTGCTGCGACCAGTTCTACACGTCGTACAACGGCGGCAAGACCTGGTACACGGGCGACATGTCGGTCGAGGCGCCCGGCCAGAACAAGCGCACGGGGTCCGACCCGGTGACCGCGTTCGACGACGCCCACGGCACGGTCATCCACTCGTCGCTGAACTTCCTGAACGACGGCTGCGACGGGGACGTCGTGGCGTCGGTGTCGACCGACGGCGGCAAGAAGTGGAACACCGTCGTCGAGGTCGCTTCGGGCGGCGGGTGCGACAACCCGTTCAACGACAAGGAATGGATCACGGTCGACAACAACCCGGCCTCGCCGCACTACGGCACCGCGTACATGACGTGGACCGCGTTCTTCGGCGACCGCCGTGAGGAAGAGGGCGACGGCGCGGCGTCGAAGGCCCACGCGGCGGACGTCGTGGAGCCGCAGGCGCC
>DASTGH010000264.1:0-7676 GCA_035719345.1 Anaeromyxobacteraceae bacterium | reverse complement strand
GGCCTCGCCGGCGCACGCCGGGGCCTCGCCGACCCGTCCGCTGCGGTAGGCGCGCCACTCGTCCTCGACGGCGAGCCGGTAGGCGCGCAGCGCCCTCGGCGCCGGCGTGCCCGGTGGGCGCGAGGCGAGCGCGTCCTCCAGCCCGCGGCGCAGGCCGCGGCACACCACCGCCACCGGCACGCCCCGCGCCTCCCACCCGGCGACGAGCGCCTCGTCGAGCGGCGAGAGCATGAGGCCGGAACCGCGCAGGACGAGCCAGTACTCGGCGACCACCGTCCGGTAGGTGAGCGCGCTCGCGGGGAGGTCCGACACGCCGCCATTCTCCGGCCCGGGGCTGACGCCCCCCGGGCGAGGCGGCGGGCGCGGCGCTACAGCGTGGCCCATGCCCGAATCGCTGGCCACCCGCCTCGAGCGCCACGCGCTGAACTTCTTCCCCGCCTACTTCGGCACCGGAGCCCGCATCGTCTACATCTCGCGCGACTGGCGCGAGGTCCGCATCGAGCTGCCGCTCTCGCTGCGGACGCGCAACTACGTCGGGACCATCTTCGGCGGCAGCATGTTCGCGTCGGTCGACCCCATCCACATGGTCATGCTCATCAAGAACCTGGGGCCGGACTACCTCGTCTGGGACAAGTCCTCCTCGATCCGGTTCCTGCGCCCCGGCCGCGAGACGCTCTCGGCGCGCATCGCCATCGGGGAGGACGAGCTGGACGCGATCCGGTCCGAGCTCGCGGGCGCGCGCTCGCTGGAGCGGACGTACGCGATCGAGCTGGTGGAACCCGCGGGGAAGGTCTGCGCGCGGGTGGAGAAGGTGGTGTACGTGAGGAGGAAGGAGCCGGCGAGGAGGGCGTGAGGAATGCCGCCGGCCTCACACGATCGCGCGCACCACGCCGCCGTCGACCCGGAGCGCGGCGCCGTTCACCGCCGAGGCGCGCCCGCTCGCCACGAACGCGACCAGCGCGGCCACCTCCTCGGGCGTCTCGAAGCGCTGCAGGAGCGACGTCGGCCGGGCGTGCACGAAGAAGTCGCGCTCCACCTCGCCGGCGCTCTTCCCCTGCTGGCGCCCCAGGCCCTCCACGAACTGCTCCACCCCCTCGCTCCGCGTCGGCCCGGCCAGGATGGCGTTCACGGTCACCCCCGTCCCGCGCGTGGTCTCGGCGAGGCCGCGCGAGAGCGCCAGCTGGGCGGTCGGCCGGGACACCGGAGACACGCGCTCCGCGGACGCGCCGGCGCACCTCGGCCACCGCCGCGTCGACGCGCGCCGCGGTGCGGCCGTTCACCACCACCTCGGCGCCCTCCTCGGCGAGCGCGACGGCGATGGCGAGGCCGATGCCGGCGGTGGAGCCGGTGACGAGCGCGCGGCGCCCGGAGAGCTGGAGGTCCATCGCCGGTCGTTAGCGGTGCGGCCGCGCCGGCGCACCTCTCCGACGCGTCAGGCGATGGCGGCCGCGAGCTCGGCCGCGTCGGCGAACCGCTCGCGCGGCTCCTTCCGCAGGAGCCGCTCGGCCGCGGCGGCCAGCCGTCCGTCGGCGTCCGGGTTCACCGAGGCGACCGCGGGCGCGGGGCGCGAGACGATGTCGCGCCACAGCTCGGCCGGGCGCCGGGCGGTGAACGGCGGCCGCCCCGCGAGCAGCTCGAACAGGATCACGCCGACGCTGTAGAGGTCCGACCGACCGTCGACCGGCTCGCCCTTCGCCTGCTCGGGGGACATGTAGCGGTAGGTGCCCACCACCCGCCCGTGCTGGGTGAGGTGCAGGGCGTCGCTCTCCAGCTTCACGAGGCCGAAGTCCATGAGGCGGACGCGGCGGGCGTCGTCGACCATGATGTTCGACGGCTTGAGATCGCGGTGCACGAGCCCGCGGGCGTGCACGTAGCCGAGGCCGTCGCAGACCTGCAGGAGCGCGTCCCGCAGCCGCGCCACGCGCGCCGGCCGGTTGAGGCGCTCCAGCACCGCCGGGGCGAGCGGGCGCGCCTCGGCCAGGGCGGGGGCGCCGCGCACGAGGTCCCCCGTGTCGCGGACCCACTGCCCGGGATCGGTCTCCGGCTCGTCCATGAGCGCGGCGAAGGCGCGGATGGCCTCGGGCCCGGCGCCGGGATCCCCGGACGGCCCATGCCCCGCGGTCTCCGGCTCGTCGCCGAAGCTCCCCAGGGGCGTGGCGGGCTCGGCGGGGGTGGGCGCCTCCACCTCGTCGACGAGCGGCGAGAGGTAGCTGCGCAGATCGAGCCCCTCCACCAGCTCCATCGCCAGGTAGGAGTAGCCCTCGTGGACGCCTGCCCCGTACACGCGCACGACGTGCGGGTGCGACAGGCCCTGCAGCGCCTCGAACTCGCGCGCCAGGCGGCGCGCCGCGATGGGGTCGCACGCCGGCGGGGGCCCGAGGAGCTTCACCGCCACCGCCTCGCCCGAGTCGCGGTGCCGGGCGCGGTAGACCGTCCCGATCCCGCCGCGGCCGATCACCGAGAGGATCTCGTACGGACCGAGCGTGCGGGGTGGCACCGATCGAGCATACGGGCCCGGCCCGGGCGCGGCAACCACCCGGTGGTCGGCCCGCGCATGGCATGCTAGAAGGCCGCCACGTGGACAGAGCCGCCCTCGAGAGCCTGCGTCAACAGGTCCGCTCCCGCGGCCTCCCCCGACACGTCGCCATCATCATGGACGGGAACGGCCGCTGGGCGGAGAGCCGCGCCCTGCCGCGCCTGGCCGGTCACCGCGAGGGCTCGCAGTCGGTGCGCGCCGTCACGCGCGAGGCCCGGCGCGTCGGGCTCGAGGCGCTCACCCTCTACGCCTTCAGCGCGCAGAACTGGGCCCGGCCGCCGGACGAGGTCGCCGGGCTCATGCAGCTCCTCGCCGACTTCCTCGACTCCGAGCGCGACGAGATCATGGAGAACGGCGTGCGCCTGCACGCCATCGGGCAGCTCGACCGCCTCCCCGGCTTCGTGCGCGAGCGCCTCGACGGGCTGCGGCTGGAATCGGGGACGAACCGGGGGCTCGTGCTGACGCTCGCCCTCTCCTACGACGGGCGCGAGGAGATCGCGCAGGCCGCCCGCCGCGCCGCGGCCGACGGCGCGCCGGTCGACCCCGCCGCGCTCGACGCGCGCATGTGGACGGCGGGCCTGCCGCCGCTCGACCTGCTCGTCCGCACCAGCGGCGAGCGGCGCATCTCGAACTTCCTCCTGTGGCAGTGCGCCTACGCCGAGCTGGCCTTCTCCGACGTGCTCTGGCCCGACTTCCGCGAGGGCGAGCTCTTGCAGGTGCTGGCCGACTTCCAGCGGCGGGAGCGCCGGTTCGGGTTGACCGGCGCGCAGGTCGCGGCGCGCACGCGCTCCGCATGAACGAGAAGAACAAGAACCTGGCGCTGCGCGTCGTCTCGGCGCTCTTGCTCTTCCCGATCGTGGTCTGGCTGACCTGGCTCGGGGGGTTGCCCTTCGCGCTCCTCCTCTGCGGCGCGAGCGCGCTCTCCGCCTTCGAGCTCATCGGGATGTTCGGGCGGGTGGGCAGGCCCGAGCTGTTCGCGGTGGCGGTGGCGGGCCTCCTGCCGCTCGCGCCCTGGTGGGCGGCGCAGGGCGCCGAGTACGCCTACTCGCCGCTCGTGCCCATCGCGGTGGCGGTCGCCGCCATGGTGCTGCTCGTCCTCAACACCTTCCGCGACGGGCCCATCGAGGCGGCGCCGCCGCGCGTGGCCGCCTCGGCGCTCGCCTGGATCTACTGCGGCATCCTCATCGCCACGGTGGTGGGGCTCCGGCTCCGCTTCGGCTTCGCCTGGGTGATGCTCGTGTTCATCACGAGCTGGCTCAACGACACGCTGGCGTACTTCGCCGGCCGCTTCCTGGGGCGCCGCCCGTTCTACCCGAAGATCAGCCCGAAGAAGACGTGGGAGGGCTTCGCCGGCGGCGTCCTGGGGAGCGTGCTCGCCACCGTCGCCATCAAGGCGCTCTTCCTGGGCGTGCCGCTGCCCGAGGGCGAGCGCTTCGTGCTCTCCTGGGTGGGCTGCGTCGGCCTCGGGCTGGGCGCCTCCGTGCTCGGCCCGCTCGGCGACCTCGCCGAGTCGATGCTGAAGCGCGCCGCGGGGGTGAAGGACTCGGGGAAGCTCATCCCCGGGCACGGCGGGCTCCTCGACCGCATCGACGCGCTCCTCTTCGTCGCGCCCTGGGTGTACCTGTGGGCGGCGTGGGTGCAGTAGGCTCCGCCGGATGATCCCGAAGCGCATCGCCGTCCTCGGCTGCACCGGCTCCATCGGCGTCCAGGCCCTCGACGTCGTGGCGCGCACGCCCGGGCGCTTCGAGGTGGTGGCGCTGGCCGCCGGCCGCAATGCGGAGCGGGCGGCGGAGCAGGTGCGCCGCTTCCGGCCGCGCTTCGCCGCCATGGCGGATCGCGCGGCCGCGCGCCGGCTCCGGCAGCTGCTCGGGGGCGCCGGCGGGACCGAGGTCCTCGACGGCGACGACGCGGTCGTGGCGCTGGCGGCGCACCCCGACGTCGAGCTGGTGCTGGCCGCCATCTCCGGCGGCGCGGGGCTCCGCTCCACCGCCGCTGCGGTCGAGGCGGGCAAGGCGGTCGGCCTCGCCAACAAGGAGTCGATGGTCCTCGCCGGCGAGCTGCTCGTGGCGCGCGCCGCCGCGCGGGGCGTGGCCATCCTCCCCGTCGACTCCGAGCACAGCGCCATCTTCCAGTCGCTCGCCGGGCACGAGCGCGCGCACGTGCGCCGGCTCATCCTCACCGCCTCGGGCGGGCCGCTGCGCACCGTCCCGGCCGCGGAGCTGGCGGCGGTGACGCCGGCGCGCGCGCTCAAGCACCCGAACTGGTCGATGGGCGACAAGATCACCATCGACTCGGCCACGCTCATGAACAAGGGCCTGGAGGTGATCGAGGCGCGCTGGCTCTTCGACGTCGACCCGCGCCAGATCGACATCGTCGTGCACCCGGAGTCGATCGTGCACTCGATGGTCGAGTACCTGGACGGCTCGGTGGTGGCGCAGCTCGGCGTCTCCGACATGCGGGGCCCCATCTCGTACGCGCTGGCGTACCCCGAGCGCCTCAGGCTGGAGCTGCCGCCGCTCGACCTCTCGCGCCTCGGGCGGCTCACCTTCGAGCAGCCAGACCCGGCGCGCTTCCCGGCCTTCGGCCTCGCCTACCGGGCGCTGGAGATGGGCGGCACCGCCCCGGCCGTGCTCTCCGGCGCCGACGAGGCGGCGGTGGCCGCGTTCCTCGGCGGGCGGATCGGCTTCCCCGGCATCGCCGCCCTGTGCGGGGAGGTGCTCGAGGCGCACGTGGTCGAGCCGCTGCGCTCGGTGGAGCAGGCCCTCGAGGCGAGCGACTGGGGGCGGCGCCAGGCGGAGCGCAGGGTGGCGCGCGCCTGAGCGCGGACGCATAGATCCGGGCCGATGGACCTGCTCCTCAAGATCGGCAGCATCGTCCTCCTGCTCGGGGGGCTCATCTTCATCCACGAGCTGGGGCACTTCCTCACGGCGAAGGCGCTGCGCGTGAAGGTGCTGCGCTTCTCCATCGGCTTCGGCCCGCGGCTCTTCGGGTTCGTGCGGGGCGAGACCGAGTACCGGATCGCGGCCCTCCCCCTCGGCGGGTACGTGAAGATGGCGGGCGACGACCCGACCGAGGAGGTCGCCCCCGCCGACCGCGGGCGCGGGTTCCTGGAGCAGTCGCCCGCGCGCCGCTTCGTCATCGCCGCGGCCGGCCCGCTGATGAACCTCGCCTTCCCCGTCGTCATCTACTTCGTCATCGCCCTCGCGCAGAACGGGAAGCTCGTGCCCGGACCGCGCGTCGGCGCCATGGCGCCCGGCTCGCCGGCGGCGACGGCCGGGCTCGAGCCCGGCGACCGCATCCTCTCGGTGGCGGTGCCGGGCCAGCCGTCGAAGCCCGTGCGCTGGTTCTCGGACCTGCGCGAGCTCGTCGCTCCGCATGCGGGCGAGCCGCTCGTCTTCGAGGTGGAGCGCGACGGGAAGCGCATCCCCCCGGTCACCATCACCCCCGCGCGCGAGCGCGAGGCGAACGCCATCGAGGTCACCTCGCGCGGGATCATCGGCGTGACGCCCATGTTCTCGCCGGCGCTGGTGGCGCCGGTCGCGCCCGGGGCCGCCGGCCCGCTGCAGCCCTTCGACCTGGTGGTGGAGGCGGGCGGACGGCCCGTGAAGCACGCCCGCGATCTCCGCCGCGCGCTCGACGAGGCGCACTGCGGCCCGCTCGACCTCGCCGTCCTGCGGGAGCAGGCGGTGCGCGCGCCCGGCGCCGCGCTCTCCACCTACGTGCGGGTGGCGCTCGCGGCGGTGCCCACCTGCGCCGGCGGCGCCCCGGCCATCGCCCTCGCCGATGCCAACGTCTCGACCTTCATCGCCTCGGTGGTGCCGGGCGGTCCGGCCGACCGGGCCGGGATCAAGGTCGGGGACGCCATCACCGCCGTGAACGGCCACCCGGTGCGCTCGTTCCGCGACGTCAACGCTCGCGCCTCGGAGTTCAAGCCCGATCAGTCCGTGACGCTGGCGCTCGCCGACGGCCGCACCGTGTCGCTCGTCCCCGCGCTCGTCACGGAGCGGGACGAGCTCACCGGCGAGGGGCGGCCGCGCCTCGTGCTCGGCTGCGATTCCGCCCGCCGCACGCTCGTCGATCCGTCCACGCTCTACGTGGAGCGCGTACCGCAGCGCGTCGACCTCGTCGACGCGGCCCGCAGCGCCGGCGCGGGCCTCTACATGGTGGTGCGCGTCACCGTGCTCGGGATCGCGAGGATCGCGACCGGCGACATCAGCTTCAAGACCGTGGGCGGGCCCATCATGCTCTTCACCATCGCGGCCCAGGCGGTGGACGAGGGCATCGAGAGCTTCCTCTGGAAGATGGGGGTCCTCAGCGTGAACCTCGGGCTCGTGAACCTCCTGCCCATCCCCGTCCTCGACGGCGGCCACCTCGCCGCCTGCCTCGTCGAGGCGGTCACGCGGCGGCCGCTCTCGGTGCGGACGCGCGAGATCGCGAACCTCGTCGGGATCGTGCTGCTCGTCATGCTCATGATCGTCGTCTTCAAGAACGACATCGTGAGGCTGATGAATTGATGCTCGTCGCCGCGCTCGACACCGCCACGCTCACGCTGTCCTGCGCGCTGTGCGAGATCTCCCCGGCCGGCGAGGTGACGCTCGTCGCGGAGCGGACCGAGCGCGCCGCCTCCAGAGCGGGGCCGCAGGGTGCGACGGGCGGGCACGGCGGCCGGCTCCCCGGGGCGCTCTCCGACCTGCTCCTGGCCGCGGGGCTGAAGCTCCCCGACGTCGAGGGCTACGCCATCGGGCTCGGGCCGGGGTCGTTCACGGGGCTGCGCATCGGGCTCGCCACGTGGAAGGGGCTCGCCTACGCCAACCGCCGCCCCATCGCCGGCGCCTCCAGCCTGGCCGCGCTGGCGCTCGCCGGCGCCGGGGGCGCGCCCGGGGGCGCGCTGCTCGTGCCGCTCCTCGACGCGAAGAAGGGCGAGGTCTACGCCGGGTTCTACCGCGCCGCCGGCGCCGGCGTGGCCGAGGCCGCGCCCGAGGCGGCGCTCGCGCCCGCGGCGCTGGTGGAGCGCGCCAGGGAGCTCGCCGGCGAGGGTCCACGTCGAGATCGCGCTCGGCACCGTGATCCGCGTCGACCAGCGGGCGATCGCGAGCGTCGCGCAGGAACCGGAGGACGACGACGAAACCGTGGACGAGCC
>DASTGH010000263.1:0-7295 GCA_035719345.1 Anaeromyxobacteraceae bacterium | reverse complement strand
GTACCTCCCAGCGTACTTCTACGTGGGCGGCGCGGCGGGCGCGGCGGCCGCGCTCGGCGCCGCGGCGCAGCTCGCCACCGGCAAGGCGAGCCCGGGGCCCTGGCGGCGGCGCGTGCCCGGCGGCGAGCACCGGCTCGTGGGGCGCTGCCGCTTCATCGCCACCGGGGGCGCGGCGCTCTCGGCCGTGCTGCTCATCGCCGACCTGGGGAAGCCGATGCGCTTCCTCAACATGCTGCGCGTGTTCCGGCCGACCTCGCCCATGAACATGGGGACGTGGATCCTCTCCGCGTTCGGCGGGGCGATGGGCACCTCGGCGCTGCCGCACCTCCTCCCGGCCGACCCGCTCCGGCGCCGCATCTCGGACGCCGGCGCCCTGGCCGGCGGCCTCATGGGGCTGCCGCTCTGCACGTACACCGGCGTCCTGGTGGCGAACACGGCCGTTCCCATCTGGCAGCAGACGCGGCGGACGCTCCCGGTCCTCTTCGCGGCCTCGGGCACGGCCGGCGCCGCCTCGCTGCTCGAGCTGTGGCCGCCGGGCGGCGAGGGCGACCGCATCGTCCGCCGCTACGCGATCGCCGGGAAGGCCATGGAGCTCCTCCTCGGCACGGTCATGGAGCGCGAGGCACGCGCCGTGCCGCGGGTCGCCCGCCCGCTCGGGCGCGGCGCCTCGGGCGCGCTGTGGCGGGCGTCGAAGGCCTTCACCCTGGCGGGGCTGGTCGCCTCGGCGATCGCGACGCGGCGCAGCACCGGACTGCGCCGGGCGGCCGGCGTGCTCGGGACGCTCGGCTCGCTCTCGCTCCGCTTCGCCATCATGGAGGCGGGCCGGGCCTCGGCGCGCGACCCGCACGCCACCTTCGACCTGCAACGAGCCGGGCGCGGGGCCCGGGACGTCGTTACGGAGAAGGACCAGGTGGGCGCCACGTACACCGCGCGGCGGCAGTACGAGGCGGGGATGGGAGCCACGGAGAGCCCTTGAACCTCGCGCTGAGCCCTCTCAAAGACGCCCAGAACCGCATCATCGCCTACCTGCGCCTGTCGCTCACCGACCGGTG
The DNA here is from genome assembly GCA_035719345.1 of Anaeromyxobacteraceae bacterium. Classification (GTDB taxonomy): domain Bacteria; phylum Myxococcota; class Myxococcia; order Myxococcales; family Anaeromyxobacteraceae; genus Anaeromyxobacter_A. The sequence continues at coordinate 6,243 of DASTGH010000263.1, read as the reverse complement.
CAACTTCCGGTGCGACTACTGCTCCGTCTCGGACTACGACGACCCCGCGACCATCATGACGCGGGCCGAGATCGCGCGGCTGGTCGGGCTGTTCGCGAGGCTCGGCGTGCGCCGCGTGCGCCTCACCGGCGGCGAGCCGACGCTCCGCAAGGAGCTCGTCGGGATCGTCGCCGACGTGAAGGCGACGCTCGGCGTCGAGGAGGTGGCGCTCACCACCAACGGCCACCGGCTGGGCGACCTGGCCCGGCCGCTCTTCGAGGCGGGCCTGGGCGCGCTCAACGTCTCGCTCGACACGCTCCGGCAGGACCGGCTCACCGCCATCTCCGGGCGCGGGGCCCGGCTCGACGACGTCGTCGGGGGCATCGACGCGGCGGCGGCGCTCGGCTTCGACCATTTCAAGCTCAACACCGTGGTCATGGGCGGCGTCAACGACGACGAGCTGGGCGACCTCGTCCGCTACGCCTGGTCGCGCGGCGCCTCGCCGCGCTTCATCGAGCTCATGCCGTTCGGGCGCGGGAAGCCGGTGCCCACGGCGCGCGTGAAGCAGCTCCTCGCCGAGCAGGGCGTGGCGCTCGAGCCCTCCGACAAGCGCGGCTGGGGTCCGGCCCACTACATGGTCGGCCGCGACGGCGCCGGCCGCGAGCGGCACGTCGGCTTCATCGGCGCCATGACCGAGAACTTCTGCGAGCGCTGCAACCGCGCGCGCGTGTCGTCGGACGGCGGCTTCCAGGCGTGCCTGGGCGGCGAGGGTCGGGTCGACCTGCGGCTGCTCATGCGAGAGGGCGCGCACGACGAGGCGATCGAGGCGCGCGTGCGCGCGGCCCTGGCGGCGAAGGCCCCGAGGCATCACATGGAGGAGGTGGGCACTGGGCTCGTCCACCTCCGGCCGATGATGGGCATCGGCGGCTGACGGGTCCCCCGGGCGCCGAGCGCGGAGCCGCTGGCTCCGCCGCCCCCGGGCGCGGAGGCGGCGGGCGGCGGAGGGGTCGTGACACAGAACAGATGGCTGGTGGCGCTGGCCGGCACCGTGGCGATGGCCTGCCTCGGGACCGTGTATTCGTGGAGCGTCTTCACGCAGCCGCTCATCGCGGCCTTCGGCTGGTCGAACACCACCACCACGTGGACGTTCGCCTTGTCGATCTTCTTCCTGGGCGTGGGCGCCATCATCGGCGGCCGCTGGCAGGACCGCGCCGGGCCGCGCGTGGTGGCGGTGACCGGCGTCATCCTGTGGGGCATCGGCAACGTGCTGGCGGGGCTGTTCACGCGCCAGCTCGGCGCCTGGTGGATGTACCTCAGCTACGGCGTCGTGGGCGGGCTCGGGCTCGGCCTCGGCTACATCACGCCGGTGGCGGCGGTGACGAAGTGGTTCCCCGACAAGCGCGGCCTCGGCTCGGGCATGGTGGTCATGGGCTTCGGCCTGGGCGCGTTCTTCTACAGCAACATCGTGAAGGCGATCCCGGCGTTCGCCTCGGCGTCGCGCGAGGCGGCGAGGGTGGTGGCCGCCCACGCGTCGGCCGGCGGCGGCCTCTCGCCCGGGAGCGTCTCGACCATCATGAGCACGTTCCTGTGGTCGGGCGTCATCTACGCCGTCCTCGGCGGCCTGTGCGCCTCGATCGTGCGCAACCCGCCCGCCGGCTACACGCGGTCGGGCGCCGTCGCCGCCGCGGCCGCCACCGGGCGCGACTACCCACCGCAGGAAGCGATGCGCACGCCGCAGTTCTGGATGCTGTGGTTCATGCTGTTCCTGAACGTCACCGCCGGCATCCTCTTCATCTCGAACGCCGTGCCCATCATGCGCGAGCTGACCTCCGCGACCCCGGCGACGGCGCTCGCGGTCTACGGCTTCATCGCGCTCTTCAACGGCATCGGCCGCTTCTTCTGGGGCGCCGTGTCCGATCGCATCGGACGGGCCTGGGCGTACATCCTCATCTACGGCAGCCAGGTGCTCATCTTCTTCGTGGTGGGCGGCATCCACAGCCTGGCCCTGGTGGCGCTGCTCTTCGCGGTGGTGCTGCTCTGCTACGGCGGCGGCTTCGGGACGATGCCTTCCTTCACCGCCGACTACTTCGGCACGAAGTACATGGGCGTGAACTACGGGTGGATCCTGCTCGCCTGGGGCGTCGGGGGGATCGTCGGTCCCATCTTCGTGGCCTTCGTGAAGGACAACACCGGCTCGTTCGCCGGCGCGCTGCCCTACATCGGCTTCATGCTGCTGGCGGCGGCGATCCTGCCCATCCTCGCCCGCAAGCCGGGCGTCGAGCGGGAGCCGGGCGCGGATCGCTGGGCTCACCTCAAGCTGCCGCGCCGCGCGCACGCCTGACGAGAGGAGGGGCCGGGGACGCGCACGTGCCCCCGACCCCTCGCGCTGGGCTGCGAGCCCGCGCTTCGCTAGAGATAGACCCCGATGCCGGCGAAGACGGTGGTCTGCTTGAGCGACGACCCACGCCAGCCGCCGTTGAGGTCGTCGCGGGTGAACCCGCGCTGCTTCACCTCGAGCGTGACGAAGACGTCGCGCGCGAAGTAGAGGTCGAGGCCGGCGAAGATGGAGCCCGACGGCCTCCACCCCGGGTCGAACTTGAGGTTGGCGGCGCCGGCGGAGAGGCCGAGGAAGGGCCGGATGTCTCCCTTGTCGTTGAAGTCGTACTTGAGGCCGACGTCCCAGACCTCGCTCTGGTTCGTGTACTCGTAGAGTCCGCGGAGCCGCACGCCGCCCTTCGGGCCGCGCAGCTCGATGCCGAACGCGCCGATGGTGCTGTTGGTGCGGTTGTGGTCGAACGTGGTGCCGCCCGGCAGGAGCACGAGGCCGAACTGCCCCCGCTTCTCGGGCGGCGGGGGAGGCGGCGCGGCGGGCGGCGGAGGCGGCGCCGCGGGGCGCGGCGGGTAGTAGGCCTGCGGCTGGGCGTACGCCTGCGGCGGAGGCGCCGGCGGCACCGGCTGGGCGTGGGCCGCCGCGAAGCTCGGGTCGCACCGGAAGATGACCCGGCCCCAGGCGTCGACGTCACGCACGTACCCCGGGAGGCAGCCCGGAACGTTCTCCGCTGCGCACGGCGGGGGCCCGAACTTCGAGGGCGGCTCCGGGCACTGGCCCAGGGCGGCGGCGAGGACGAGGGGCGCGACGAACATGGATGTTCTCCCGGGTGCCGGTGCGGCGTTTCCTGCCTTTGCGACGCCCGTGCCGCCCTGCTCATTCAGTGGTCGCGCGCACTTGCGATCGCACGCCGGCACGCCCACCGTGCCCACGGCGCACACCGGTGGCAGGCCGGTCACGTGGCCGCACCCGCCGGGGACAGCTGGCCGGCTGGCGAGCACCCGAACGCCTTCCTGGTCCGCGACGCCGCGAGCGCTTCGCCCTAATCCCCTTCCGTGGAGATCGCCCTGTACGCCCTCGGCGGCGTCCTCATGGTCGCGGGGCTCGCCGGCCTGGTGCTCCCGGCGCTGCCCGGCTCGGTGCTCATGGTCGCGGCGGTGGTCGTCATCGCCTGGGCGGGGCAGTTCGCGCGCATCGGCTGGATCACGATCGCGATCACGGCGCTGCTCGGCGCCTTCATGTGGATCGTGGATCACGTCGCCGCACTCCTCGGCGCGAAGGCGTTCGGGGCCTCGCGCTGGGCGCTGGCAGGTGGGGCGATCGGCGTCGTCGTGGGACTCTTCTTCGGGCTCCCCGGGATCATCCTCGGCCCCTCGATCGGAGCGGTGGCGGCCGAGCTGTGGAAGGGCGCCGACCTGCGGCGCGCCGCGCGCTCGGGCGCCGGCGTGCTGGTCGGGTTCGTCGCAGGCACCATCGCGAAGATCGCGCTCGCCTTCATCATGCTCGGTGTGGTCGGACTGGCGCTGACGACGTGAGCGCATCGCCCACTTCGTCGCGCAGCCGTCCGCTTGCACTCCCCGCGAAGGACGGCGCAGGTGCGGGGGCCCCCTAAGAGTCGTGGGCTGCCGGCCGAGTGCGGACGAGAATCGCGGCACACCCCACATCGCGCAGTCAGCTTCGGAGGAGTCATGGCCCGCAAAGCGCAGAAGGTGTCACCCGAGGAGCAGGCCGTACCCGCCGGCCCGACGCTCGTCGCCGAGCAGGGGACCCCCGCATCGACGGAACCCCGCGCCCGCTTCCGCCGCCTCGCCGAGATCGGCTCGGTGCTGGAGCAGGGCCGCACCCGGATCGACAAGCTCGATGCCGCGCTGGAGAAGCTCGCCGCGAGCGCGCTCACGGTGACCGAGATCGGCCGCCGCGTGGAGGCGCTCCGGAGCGACGGCCGGAAGCGCCTGGCCGAGCTTCGCGCCGACGCGCTGAAGCGCGTGGACGAGGCGCCGGGCACGGTCATCTCGGCGGCCGCCGGCGCCGCCCGCCAGGGCCTTCGCTCCATCTCGAACGAGCTGCACGCGATGGCGCAGCGCCTCGACGGGCGCAAGGACACGACGCCGCCGCCCGCCGCCTGAGCGCCGGCCGCGGGCTGCGCCCAGGCGCAGCCCGCGACCCCTCCGGCCGGCTTCACTCGCCCGTTGGGTCGCCAGCGCTCGCTTGCCCGCGCAGGGGGCTTCACAGCGCCCTCGCCGCGCACGAGCTTGCGGCGAATGCTGGGGGCATGGCGCGAGCTGTCGAAGCTGCGGGCGGACTATCGTCGGTACGGCGGGAGCGGCCTGGCGCGGGCGCGCATCGCGCTCGGCCAGCAGGGGTTCTGGGCGGTGGTCGCGTTCCGCGTCGGCGGAGCGATCCAGGCGCTGCCCCGTCCGCTGCGCCTGGGACCGAAGCTCGCCTGGTGCCCCGTGGCCAAGGCCATCCAGGTGGCGACCGGCGTCGTCATCGGCGTCGGCGCCCGCATCGGGCCCGGGCTCTACGTCGGCCACTTCGGAGGCATCTTCGTCCACCCGGCCGCCGTGCTCGGGGAGTGCTGCAACCTCTCGCAGGGCGTGACCATCGGCGAGGCCGGCCGCGGCAGCGCCCGCGGCGTGCCGCGGATCGGGCACCGCGTCTGGATCGGACCGGGCGCGAAGGTGTTCGGGCGGGTCCACCTCGGCGACGGCTGCGCCGTCGGCGCCAACGCCGTCGTGAACCGGGACGTCCCGGCAGGGGTCACGGTGGGAGGCGTGCCCGCGCGCATCATCTCGGAGCGAGGGAGTGAGGGCCTCATCGAGATCCGCGAGAGCGTCGCGAGCTGATGGCACGCCGCCCTGCGCGCGGCCCTGCCGCAAGACGCGGCCCTCGTTCGCTGCCTGGAGGGCGCCGGACAGGAACGGGGCCGCGGCTGGCGATGCCCCGCCAGCCCTTCGATACTGGGTCCTCGGCCGGCCGGCGGCCTGGCCGGCGACCGCGGCCGATCGCCGCACACCGATGGCGCAGCCCTCACGGGCACGGCACGGTGGCGGCCCACGCCCGGGCCGAGGCCAGCGCCCCCGGATCGCGCTCCACCTGCAGGTAGCGCGCATAGGTGGCGCAGGCGCCGGCGCGATCCCCGAGCTGCGCGCGCGTCACCGCGGAGAGGCGCAGGGGACGGCCGTCGGCGGGCGCGAGCGCCGCGGCCTGCTCCGCGTGCGCGAGGCCCTCCTGCGGCTGGCTCGACTGCACCAGCGCCAGCGCCAGCGCGAACTCGGCGTCGCCGCCGGGCGACGCGGCCACGGCGGCGCGGGCCAGCTCGACGGCCCGTGCGTTCTGGCCCATGCCCACGTGCGCGATGGCGAGCTTCGACAGCGTCACCCCGTCGCCCGGCGCGAGCTGGCGCGCGCTCTCCAGGGCGGCCGCCGCCTCGCGGTACCGGGCGAGCTGGATGAGGCCCGTGCCGAGGTCGCGGAGGATCTGCGGACGCTGGATGAGGCCGTCGCCGGAGAGCGCCACCGCGCGCTCCAGCTCCGCGACCGCGTCGTCCATCCGGTACGCCGAGGCGAGCGCCAGGGCGAGGTTGGCGTGCGCGCGCGAGGAGCTCGGCGCCTTCGCCACCGCGTCGCTCCACAGCGCGAGGCGCGTGCGCCAGACCCGGTTCCGCGCCGCCGTCGCGCCGGCCAGCGCCAGCCAGAGCGCGGCGGTCGCCGCCAGCGCCAGCCGCGCTCGCCCCGGCGCCCAGCGCCGCAGCGCTTCCGCCCCGAGCGCTGCAGCCGCCAGCGCCGGGCCGAGGAGCGCGAGGTAGGAGCGGTGCTCCACCAGCGGATCGCGGACGGGCAGGACGCTCGAGGTCGGGGCCAGGAGCAGCAGGAACCAGAGCGCGCCGAAGCCGGCCACCCGCCGCGCCGGGTCGGCGGGGCGGGCGCGCCCGC
>DASTGH010000262.1:0-13937 GCA_035719345.1 Anaeromyxobacteraceae bacterium | reverse complement strand
GACCTGGCCGCTGCCGGTCCGGTGGGGCGCGAGGCGCTGGCCCGGGTCCGCGCGCTGCTCGCCGCCGGCGCGCCGCTGGAGGTCGGCGGCGACGCCGCGGCGCTACGCGTGGGCGAGGGGCGCGCGGCGCGCGTCGTCCGCGAGCAGGGAGGCTGGCGCGTCGACGCGCTGGAGTGACCCGGCGCCGCCCGCCGCGAGCTGGAAGGTCCGCACCAGCGACGCGAGCTCGGCGGCGCGCGCCGACAGGTCCTCGGCCGAGGCGGACGACTCCTCGGCGTGCGAGGCATTGCGCTGCGTCACCTCGCCCACCTGCGCCACCGCCGTCTCGATCTCGCCGATGCCCTCGGCCTGCCGGCGGCCGGCCTGCACCAGCTCGCCCACGATGGCGGTGACCTTGCCCACCGCGGCGCCGATCTCGGAGAGCCGCTCGTCCACGCGCCGCGCCACCGCCTGCCCGGTCTCGGTCTGCTTCACCGACTCGCGGATGAGCGTGTCGGTCTTGCTCGCCGCCTCCTTGCTGCGCAGCGCGAGGTTACGGACCTCCTCCGCCACCACCGCGAAGCCGCGGCCGGCCGCGCCGGCGCGGGCCGCCTCCACGGCGGCGTTGAGCGCGAGGAGGTTGGTCTGGAATGCGATCTCGTTGATGTCCTTGATGATGGCGGAGGTGCCCTCGGCCGAGGCGCGGATGCGCTGCATGGCGCCGTTCATCTCGGCCACCGCCTCCTGCCCGTGCGTCGCCGCATCGGCGGCGGAGCGGGCCAGCGCGTCGGCCTGGCCGGCGCTCTCGGCGCTGCCGCGCGTCACCTCGGCGATGGTGGCGAGCTGCGCGCTCGTCTCCTCCAGCGTGCTCGCCTGCTCCCCGGCGCCCTCCGCCACCTGCTGCGAGACCTGTGCGATCTGGCCGGCGGCCGCGTTCACGGCGTCGACCGAGCCGGAGACCTGGAGCAGCGCCTCCTCCAGCGCGCGCGCGGTCTCGTCGATGCGCGCCTGGAGCCGGGCGTAGTCGCCCTGGAAGCGGCCTTGCACCCGCGCCGTGAGGTCGCGGCTCGCCAGCCGCTCCACGGCCGCGCCGGCCGCGGACACGGGGGTGGTGAAGGCGTCGAGCGCGCCGTTCACGCCCTCGACGATGGCGCGGAAGTCGCCCTGGTGGCGCGCCGGGTCGGCGCGCACGTCGAGCCGGCCCTCCACGCCGGCGCGCGCCAGCAGGGTGGCGTCGGCGACGAGCGCCTTCACCGCGTCGATGCAGCCGTTGAGCGCGTCGCGGATGGCGAGGAAGTCGCCGTGGGCAGCCGTCTCGATCTTGGCCGGGATGTCGCCGCGGGAGATGCGGGTCACGTGGTCGGCGGTGAGCTCGATGGGCCCCTGGTACGCGTCCATGGCCGCGTTCCAGCCCTCGACGATGGGGCGCAGCTCCGCCTCGATGGCCGCGGCATCGCCGCGCTGCGAGAGCCGCCCCTGGGCCACGGCCGCGCGCAGGCGCGCCGACTCGGCCACCACCGCCTGCACCGTCCGGCCGACGCGGCGCGCGCCGATCCAGGTGACGGCCAGCACCGCCGCGGTGGCGGCGGCGGCCAGCCCGAGGAGCTGCAGGAGGAGCGTCCGCACCGCCGCGAACTTCACGCTGCTCGGGACCGTCCACGCCAGGACCCAGCCCCACGGCGCGAACCGGCCGTGCGTGATCCACGACGGCTCCCCGGCGACGTCGTCCTCGGCGGTGCCGACGTCCACGCCGCGCGCCGCCTCGACCCATTTCGCGCCGGCGAGGTCGGCGGCGCCGGGCGCCAGCTTCGGGTGCAGGATGACCTTGCCCTCGCGGTCGAGCACGACGAGGTGCGCCTCGCTCCCGGCCGCGCCCTTGGCCAGGTCCTCCAGGACCGTCTTCTGTGCGCCCGCGACGTAGGCCTCGATCCCGTCGAGCCCGTTCTTGGCGAGCGCCGCCTGCTCGCTGGCGATGCGCGCCAGCGCCGCGGCCAGCCGGTCGCGGTAGAGCAGGTCGTCCTTCGCCTTCACGATCCGGCCGACGGAGACGCCGATCACGACGAGGAGCGTGGCCAGGGTGGCCACCAGGGCGACGGACTGCACGAGCGCGATGCGGGTGCGTGCGTACATGGCGAACCGACCCACAGCAAGGACCGCGCCCGCCGCGTCCGGTGCCGGCGTGCCCGGGCGAGCCCCTCCGTCCGGGCGCTTGGCGGCCCCCCGGTCGGCGCTGACCCGGCCGGCGGACGAGGGCGGCGTGCGACCCGGGTGCAGCCGGCGGCGACCCCGGCGGCGACCCGCCGACCGCGCCGCCGGCGCGTTGACCCCGGCGCCAGCGGCGGCTATGAGCAGCGCACCCATGGACGCCCAGACCGCGCTCGACGCGCTCAAGAAGGTTCAGGATCCCGAGCTCCGCCGCGACATCGTCGGGCTCGGCATGGTCAAGGACCTGCGGGTCGAGGGGCGCGCGGTGTCGCTGAAGGTCGAGCTCACCACGCCGGCCTGCCCGCTCAAGGAGACCATCGCCCGCGACGTCGAGGGCGCGCTCCGGGCGGCGGGCGCGGAGCGGGTCGACATCACCTGGGGCGCGCAGGTGCGCTCGGCGCCGGGTGTCTCGGACGCGGCGCTCACGCCCGGCGTGAAGAACATCGTCCTCGTCGGCGCGGGGAAGGGCGGGGTGGGGAAGAGCACGGTGTCGCTCAACCTGGCGGTGGCGCTCTCGCGGCTCGGCGCCAGGGTGGGCGTCCTCGACGCCGACATCTACGGACCGTCGCTCCCCATCATGACCGGGACGACGGCCCGGCCGGGCTCCAAGGACGGAAAGCGGCTCGAGCCGCTGCAGGCGTTCGGCCTGAAGACGATGTCGATCGGCTTCCTCATCGACCCGGACCAGGCGCTGGTGTGGCGCGGGCCGATGGTGACCGGCGCGCTGGTGCAGCTCCTGCGCGACGTGAACTGGGGCGAGCTCGACTACCTCATCCTCGACCTCCCCCCCGGCACCGGCGACGTCCCGCTCACGCTGGCGCAGAACGTCCGCGCCGCCGGCGTCGTCCTCGTCTCGACCCCGCAGGACGTCGCGCTCGCCGACGTGATCCGGGCGAAGCTCATGTTCGACAAGGTGAACATCCCGGTGCTCGGCATCGTGGAGAACATGTCCACCTTCGTCTGCCCGCACTGCCGCAAGGAGACGGCCATCTTCGACCACGGCGGCGTGCGCGCCGCGGCCGAGAAGCTGGGCATCCGCTTCCTGGGCGAGATCCCGCTCGACCTGGCGGTGCGCGAGGGCGGCGACCAGGGCGTGCCCATCGTCGCGGGCGCGCCCGACGGGCCGCAGGCTCAGGCGTTCGTGGCGGCGGCGCAGCAGGTGGCGGGCGCGGTCTCGGTGCAGAACATGAAGGCGCCGAAGCTCCCCGTGATCGGCGCCCAGCCGAGGGCGTGACGTGGCGCCCGGCGACAGGCCCGAGGGCGACGCACCGCCCGAGGTCGGGCCCCCGGGGCCACAGGGCGGGGAGGGCGGGGCGCGGGCCTTCATGGCCGACGCGGTCCGCAAGGCGGTCCTCACCGGCCTCGGCGCCGTCTTCCTGACCGAGGAGAGCGCCCGCAAGGTGGCGCGCGAGTGGAAGCTGCCGCGCGAGCTCGCCGCCTACGTGGCGCAGCAGGCCGGCGGCGCCAAGGACGAGATCGTCCGGGTGGTGACCGAGGAGGTCCGCAAGTTCTTCGAGTCCCCGGCGCTGCGGCGCGAGCTCATCCGGATGATCTCGTCCATGTCGATCGAGGTCCACGCCGAGGTGAGGCTGAAGCCGGCCCGCGGCGGGAAGAAGATCGAGGCGAAGGTGGACATGGGCGGCGTGAAGCCGCGCTTCCGCCGGCGCGAGGACGAGGAGTCCACCGAGGAGTGATGGCCTGGGCGCCGCCATGAGGTCGGGCGCGCGGCTCTTCCTCCTCCTCGGGGCGATCGCCATCGGCTTCTGGCTCTTCCGCTCCGCGCCGCGGGACGTGACGCTCGTCTACGCCGGCGCCGCGCCCGCCACGGCGCTGGAGGTGACGATCGCGCGCCGGGGGGACGTCGTGCGCCACGCCGAGCTTCGCTTCGCCTCGGGCGCGCCGGCGCAGGTCGAGCACCGCGTCCGCCTGCCCGAGGGCGAGTACACGCTGCATCTGCGCCTCTCCGGGGGCGGCGCGCCGCGCGAGGTGGAGCGGCCGCTCACCGTGGCCGAGGACGGGCCGGTCGTGCTGAACGTCGGACCGTAGACGTAAGGTGGCACGGTGGACGGGAATCCGGCCGGGGCGATGGCGGCGGCGTTCCCGCGCGAGGACGCGACGCGGGCGTGGCGCGCGAGGACGGTGGCCGCGCTGGCGGGCGTGAGTGCACTCGCGCTTGCGGTGAACGCGATCGCGGCGAGTGGCCTCACGACGTTGCCTTCGCCGCTGTACGGCGGCGACTACTGGTACCAGCTGGGACAGACCGGCTACGTCGCGCGAGGAGGGGACCCGCGCGGCGCAGCGTCGCTCCTGGGCACGCGTCCGGGGTATCTCCCGCTGTACGGCGCCGTGGCGGGCTGGTGGACGCGGCTGGCGGGGCTCTCGCCCATCGATGGCGAGCTGACGCTCTCGTACGCCGTGGCGGCGCTCGGGGCGGCGCTCCTCCTGGCACTGGGGTGGGCGGTGGCCGGGCGCTGCCTCTCGGGCGTGATCGCGGCCGCCACGGTGCTCGCGACCATGCAGCTGCCGGTCCTCAAGTACACCGACTTCACGCGGCTGGGCACGGTGCCGCTCGTGCTCCTGCTGCTGTGGAGGTTCTGGGAACGGCGGCGGGCGGCGGACGCGGTGCTCCTCGGGCTGGGGTATGGGCTCGTCGGGCTGTCGCACGGGGTCGCGTTCACGGCGGTGTCCTTGCTGCTCGCGGCCGGCGCCGCCGCGCACCTGGCGTCCGCCGGGCTGCACCGCGATCCGGGCGCCGCGATCCGCGCAGCATCGCAGTGGACGATCGTGGCGCTGGTCGGGGTTCCGGTGGCGCTCGTCTGGTGGTGGGATCCCGTGTTCGTCCATGGCGGGCGCACGTCGCCGCACTACCTCGAGTGGAACGCGGAGAACTGGGCGAGCGCGGCCCACCGGCTCGAGTTCGCGCGGGCGCTGCTCGCCTCCCGCTTCGCGAACGGCACCTCGCCGGCGACCGCGCTGCGATCGGGCCTCGCGCTCGCCGGCGTCGTAGCCGTGCTGCGCGGCGCCGTGGCCGGCAGCGTCGCCGCGCGTTTCGCCACCTTCCTTCTCGGGAGCGCGCTGGCCCTGTCGCTCCACGTCTTCGCGACCGAGCCGCTGGCCGCATGGCACTTCTTGCCCAACTACGTCGCGTACCTGCTGCTCGATCCCACGCTCGCCGTGATCTCGGGTCTCGGCGCGGCCCGTGCGGCCACGGTGCTCGCCCGCGGCCGGCCCGCGCTGGCCACCCTCGTCCTCGCGGCGATGGCGGTCGCGGGGTGCGGCTCCGCCGTCGCGGTGGCGCTCGCCCGCCGCGCCGATCCGCTCGTCGCGCGGGCGCGCAGCGAGGGCCCGCCGGAGCACCTGACCGACCTCGCGCGCTGGCTCGATGCGCACGCCCCGCTCGACGCGGTGGTGCTGACGAACAAGGAGCTGGGGTTCGCGCTCAACGCCGTGACGGCGCGAAAGCTGGTGGTGAGCCGGCGCGCCCAGACCGACCCCTTCGTCCCCGTGGACGGGCGCGAGATCGATGCGGCGGTCGCGCTCTACGGGGCGGATCCCGCCGCGCGCCTGGAAGTGCTGCGGCGCCACGGAGTGCGGTACGTCTACTGGGAGCGCGCTTGGATCCCGGTCGAGTTCCAGGTGGAGGGGGGAGAGCTCGGCATGATCGATCCGCTTCTGGTGTTCGACACGCCCGAGCACCGCGCCCGCCTGGCGGCGGCCGGGATCTCTCTCCTGCCGGTGAACACGTGGGTGGATCCCGACATGAAGGGCGACGCCTACCGGACGTTCGACCTGCTCGTCGTCATGCCGGAGAACTACGCCCGGCGCGAGCGGCCCTGGACGCCGCAGCTCGATCCCTTGCTGCGCAGCGTCTGGAGGCACGAGGCGGGCGGCGAGACGGTGGCCGAGCTCTACGAGGTGCAGCTGCCATGAGCGGTGCGCCCCGACGACGCGCCTAGAGCGTGGCCGCCGTGCCGGTCCCCCGAGGGGCTGACGCTGCCGCTGCGCGCTGCGCCGTGTCCGGCGGGGCCGCCGGGAGCGAGAAGCTGAAGACCGCGCCGTGGCCGACCTGCGAGCGCACCGCGATGCTCCCGCCGTGCGCCTCGACGATGCTCTTCACGATGGCGAGCCCGAGGCCGAGGCCGGCGCCCTTCTCGCGCTGCTTCACCACGTCGCCCACCTGGTAGAGGCGGTCGAAGATGCGGTCCAGATGCTCGGGGGGGATGCCGAGGCCGTCGTCGCTCACCGACAGCTCGACGCGCCCCACGGCGCCGTGGGCGGCGGCGATGCGCACGTGCCCGCCCGGCTCGCAGTGGCGCTCGGCGTTGGAGAGGAGGTTGACGAGCACCTGCAGCACGCGCCCGCGGTCGCCCTGCACGGCCGGCGTCCCGCGGGCCACCCGCGCGCGCAGGAGCAGGCCGCGCTCCTGGAAGCGCGGCGCCATCGACATGACCGCCTGGTGCACGACCTCGCGCACGTCGAACGTCTCGACCGCGAGCCGGTCGCGGGTGAGCTCGTAGCGGGAGAACTCGAGCAGCTCGTCGATGAAGCTGCGCAGGCGGCGCCCGCTGGAGGACGCCACCCTGAGACAGTCGCGCTGCCGCTGCGAGAGCTCGCCCAGCTTCTCCGAGAGCAGGAGATCGGTGTACCCGAGCACCGTCACCAGCGGCGTGCGCAGCTCGTGCGAGACGTTCGCGAGGAAGTTGTCCTTGCGGCGGTCCAGGTCCTCGAGCGCGGCCACCGCCCGGCGCAGCTCGACGGTGCGCCGCTGCACCTCCGACTCGAGCTGCGCCTCGTGCGAGCGCAGCGCCCCGAAGAGGCGCGCCTTCTCCAGCGCGATGGAGGCCTGGAGCGCGAAGGCGTCGATGCCCTCCGGATCGGAGCGCCGCAGGCGCGCCGCCGCCACCACCAGCAGGCCGTCGATGCGCGGCCCCGAGCGGAGCGGCGCGATGACGACGTGGCGCAGCCCCATGAGCCGGGCCAGCCGCTTCACCTGCTGCTCGGATGCGGAGAAGAGCTGTCGCGCCGCCTCGGGTGCCCGGGCGCTGTAGGTGGTACGGCCCTCGCGCAGCACGCGTGCCACGAGCGGCGCGGTGCCGGGGTCGATGCGCACGTCGGCGAGCGCCCGCCCGATCACGCGCTCGGTGGCGCGCTGCAGCGCCGGGGCGAAGCTGGTGTGGGCGAAGCGGTAGGGCGGCCGCGGCCCCTCCGACGACGGCTCGGCCACGAGCACGGCCGAGTGGAAGCCGAGCCCGACCAGCTCCCGGGCGATGACGCCGAGGATGACGGCGGGATCGGTCTCGACCATGAGGTGCGTGCCGGCCAGGTTCAGGGCGGCGAGCATCTCCTTCGCCTGCGCCACGTCCGCCCGCGCCCGCTGCTCGCGCGTCACGTCGCGGGCCGCGTCGCGCGAGCGCAGCAGCAGGGCGGCGCGCAGCGCCTCGGCCTCGAGCCGGCCCGACGCCTGGCGCGCCAGCGCGCGGTAGGTGCGGAGCGCGGCGCGGTCGGGTCGCCCGGCGCGGAGGACGCGCAGCCAGCCCAGCCCGGCGCGCGTGGTGCCCACCGGCAGGAACACCTCGTGCAGCGCCCGCGCGCCCAGCAGCCGCGCCAGGCGCGGCTCGCATGCGGCGATGCGGTGGCTGGCGCCCCCGCCCGCGTCCGGCAGCTCCGCCGCGGCCGGCGAGCGGAGCAGCTCGCGCGCCAGCTCCGCGCGCGCCGTCCGCGAGGCCCCCGGCGCGCAGAAGGCGACGCTCTCCCAGGGCGGCAGGCCGGGCACGCCGCGGGCCACGAGCAGCTCCACGAGCGGCGAGCCGGCGATGTCGGCGGCGTCGCGGACGACCTCCCGGCAGGCGCGCGCCAGCGCCGCCGGGACGTGGGCCGCGGGCTGCGTGCGCCGTCCCATCCGGGCGATGGTTTCACCGCCGCCGTTCATTGACAAGCTCGCCAGGGACCCCTACACCCCTGGGTCGGGAGGGCGGGCATGCTCGTCGAGCGGATGGCGGTCGTCGGAGCCGGCCAGATGGGCGCCGGCATCGCCCAGGTGGCGGCTCAGGCCGGCATCGACGTCGTCCTGGCAGACGCCACCTTCGAGCTCGCGCGCAAGGGCGTGGAGCGGGTCGCGGCCGCGCTCGGCAAGCTGGTCGACAAGGGCAAGATGAGCGCGGGCGACCGCACGGCCCTGCTCGCCCGCATCAAGGCCGCGGAGCGCTTCGAGGACTGCGCCCGGGCCCAGCTCCTCATCGAGGCCATCGTCGAGGACGAGGCGCCGAAGAAGGACCTCTTCCGCAAGGCGGACGCGCTCCTCGCGCCCGAGGCGCTGCTCGCCTCGAACACGAGCAGCATCTCCATCACCTCGCTGGCGGCGTGCACCCGGCGGCCGGAGAAGTTCGTCGGCATGCACTTCATGAATCCGCCGCCGGTCATGCAGCTCGTCGAGATCATCCGCGGGCTGCAGACGAGCGACGCCACCTACCGCACGGTGGTCGAGCTGGCGAAGCGCTTCGGCAAGACGACGGTGACGAGCCAGGATCGACCCGGCTTCGTGGTGAACCGCATCCTCATCCCGCTCCTCAACGAGGCGTGCTTCGCGCTGGAGGAGGGGCTGGCCAGCGCCGAGGACATCGACACGGGCGTGAAGCTCGGGCTCAATCACCCCATGGGCCCGCTCACGCTGGCCGACTTCATCGGCCTCGACACCGTGCTCTCCATCGCCGAGGTGCTCCACCGCGAGATCGGCGACGACAAGTACCGCCCCGCCCCCATCCTGCGGCAATACGTCGCAGCCGGCTGGCTGGGGAGGAAGACCGGGCGCGGCTTCTATACCTACGGGTAGCGCACCCCAGGGCCCTGTGGAGGGCTTCGCCATGCAGCTCGAGAACATCCTCTGGCGCGTCGAGGACGGCGTCGGGGTGGCGACCGTGAACCGGCCGCAGGCGCTCAACGCGCTCAACGCCCGCACGCTGGCCGACCTCTCGGCGCTCCTCGACGCGGTGGCGGGCGACCGCGCCCTCCGGGCGCTGGTGCTGACGGGCGCGGGCGAGAAGGCGTTCGTGGCCGGCGCCGACATCACCCAGTTCACGGCCATGTCGCCGCTCGACGCCCGCCGCTTCGGCGAGGACGGCCAGCGCACGCTGGCGCGGCTGGAGGCGCTCCCCATCCCGATCATCGCCGCCGTCAACGGGTTCGCGCTCGGCGGCGGCTGCGAGCTGGCGATGGCCTGCGACCTCGTCTACGCCAGCGAGAAGGCCCGCTTCGGCCAGCCGGAGGTGAACCTCGGCATCATCCCGGGGTTCGGCGGCACGCAGCGGCTGGCGCGCCGGGTCGGCGTCATGCGCGCCAAGGAGATGGTGCTCGGCGGCGAGATGGTGGATGCGCGCAAGGCAAAGGAGATCGGGCTCGCGCTGGAGGTGCTCCCGCCCGAGGAGCTGCTCCCCCACTGCCTGAAGGTGGCGCGGACCATCGCCTCGCGCGGGCCGCTCGCCACCGCGGCCGCGAAGCGCGTCATCGAGGCGGGCGCCGACCTCGAGCTCGGCACCGCCTGCGCCCTGGAGCTGGAGGCGTTCGCGCTGCTCTTCGCCTCCGCCGACGCGAAGGAGGGCGCCCGCGCCTTCGTGGAGAAGCGTCCCGCGCAGTGGAAGGGGAGCTGACGGCATGGACATCGACCTCACCGAGGAGCAGCGCCAGGTCCGGGATCTCTGTCGCGAGTTCGCCGACGGGGAGCTGGCGCCGAACGCGAAGCGCTGGGACGAGCGGCACGAGTTCCCGCGCGAGGCGGTGCGGAAGCTCGGTGAGATGGGGCTCATGGGGGTGGCGGTGCCGCCGGAATGGGGCGGCGCCGGCATGGACGCGGTGGCCTACGCCGTGGCCATGGAGGAGATCTCGCGCGGCTGCGGTGGGACCGGCGTCATCATGAGCGTCAACAACTCGCTCTACTGCGACCCGGTGCTCAAGTTCGGGACCGACGAGCAGAAGCGCGAGTTCCTGGCGCCGTTCGCGCGCGGCGAGAAGCTCGGCTGCTTCGCGCTGACGGAGCCGATGAGCGGCTCGGACGCGGCCGAGATGAAGACGACGGCCCGCGCCCGCGGCGACGAGTACCTCCTCAGCGGCACGAAGAACTACATCACGAACGGTCCGCAGGCCGACGCCATCCTGGTCTTCGCCATGACGGATCCGTCGAAGGGCCACCGCGGCATCAGCGCCTTCCTCGTCCCCACCGAGGTCGCGGGCTTCGTCCGGGGCAAGCCGGACGAGAAGGTCGGCATCCGCGCCTCCGGCTCGTGCAGCGTCTTCTTCGAGGACTGCGCCGTCCCGAAGCGCTTCCGGCTGGGCCAGGAGGGCGAGGGGTTCAAGATCGCGATGGCCACCCTCGACGGCGGCCGGATCGGCATCGCCGCCCAGGCGCTCGGCATCGCCCGCGCCGCCTGGGAGAAGGCGGTCGCCTACGCCAAGGACCGCAAGGCCTTCGGCAAGCCCATCGCCACGTTCCAGGCGATCCAGTTCATGCTGGCCGACATGGCCACCGAGCTCGACGCGGCGCGCCTGCTGGTGTGGCGCGCGGCGACGCTGAAGGACGGCGGCGGCCGCTACAGCGCCGAGGCGGCCATGGCCAAGCTCTACGCGTCGGAGATGGCGGAGCGGGTGACGTCCAAGGCGATCCAGGTGCACGGCGGCCTCGGCTACATGAAGGAGTGCGACGCCGAGCGGCACTGGCGCGACAGCCGGATCACCGAGATCTACGAGGGCACGAGCGAGATCCAGCGCATCGTGATCTCGAGCGCGCTGCTCAAGGACTGACGTCCGCCCGCGAGGCGAAGCGTGAACTTCGACCTCACCGAGACGCAGCGCCTCGCCGTCGCCACCGCGCGCGCGGTGGCGCGCGAGGTGGTCGCGCCGGCGGCGCGCGCCTCGGATCGCGCCGAGCGCTTCCCGGCCGACACCATCCGCGCCCTGGGCGAGGCCGGTCTGCTGGCCGTGAACGTCCCCGAGGACCTGGGCGGCGCGGGGGCGGGCGCGGTCGCCTACGTGCTCGCCATGATGGAGATCGCCGCGGCCGACCCGGGCGTCGCGGTGACGATGGCGGTCAGCAACATGGTGGGGGAGGTCATCGCCCGGTACGGCTCGCCCGAGCAGCGCCGCCGCTGCTGCCACCGCCTCGCCTCGGCGGAGTGGCTGGCCGGGGCCTTCGGGCTGTCGGAGCCCGGCGCCGGCAGCGACGTGGCGGCCATGGCCACGCGCGCCGAGCGCCACGGCGACCGCTGGGTGCTGAACGGCGAGAAGCAGTGGATCACGAGCGGCGACGTGGCCGGCGTGATCGTCGCCTGGGCGAAGACCGAGCCGGAGCGCGGCGCGCGCGGCGTGACCGCGTTCCTGGTCGAGGCGGGCACGCCCGGGCTGCACGTCGGCCGCCACGAGGCGAAGATGGGGCAGCGCGCCTCGTCGACGGTGACGCTCGCCTTCGACGATTGCGCCGTACCGGAGTCGGCGGTGCTGGGCGGCGTGGGGCACGGCTTCCCCATCGCCATGCACGCCCTGGACGGAGGGCGCTGCGGGATCGCGGCCCAGGCCACGGGCACGATCCGCGCGGCGCTGGCGGCGAGCGTCGCCTACGCCCGGGAGCGGCACGCCTTCGGCCGTCCCATCGCCGACTTCGAGGCGATCCGCTTCATGCTCGCCGACATGGGCACGGAGGGCGAGGCGGCGCGCCTGCTCACGCTGCGCGCCGCGGCGCTCAAGGACGCGGGCCGCCCCTTCACCCGCGAGGCGTCCATGGCGAAGCTCTTCGCCAGCGAGGCGGCGCAGCGGGCGGTCTCGAAGGCGGTGCAGGTCCACGGCGGCTACGGATACGTGGACGCGTTCCCGGTGGAGAAGCTGTTCCGCGACGCGCGGATCCAGACCATCTACGAGGGCACGAGCGAGATCCAGCGCCTCGTCGTGGCGCGCGATCTGCTCCGCTGAATCAGGCTACAGGCTTCAGACTCCAGGCTTCGGGGTGCGGTGCCCGTAGCCTGAAGCCCGTAGCCTGAAGCCTCCGGATGGCCCGGCTCAGCCCGCCTTCGCCGCCGCGGGCTCCCGCTCCACCTCGATGAGGTGGCCGGTCTTCTGCCGCTTCGTCTCGAGGTACCCGATGTTGTGCGGGTTCGCGGGCGAGGGCAGGGCGACCCGGCGGCGCACCGGCATCCCGGCGCGCACCAGCCCATCCACCTTGAGGGGGTTGTTGGTGACGAGGTCGACGCTGCGCACGCCGAGCAGCCGCAGCATCTCGGCGGCCACGTCGTAGCGGCGGAGGTCGTCGGCGAACCCGAGGAGGCGGTTCGCCTCGTAGGTGTCGTGGCCCTTCGCCTGGAGCGCGTAGGCGGCGATCTTGTTGCCGAGGCCGATCCCGCGCCCCTCCTGGCGGAGGTAGACGAGGACGCCGCGCCCGCGGTCGGCGATGAGGTCGAGCGCGCGATCGAGCTGGGCGCGGCAGTCGCACTTGAGCGACCCGAGGACCTCGCTCGTCAAGCACTCGGAGTGAACGCGGGCCAGGACGCCGTCGCCGGCCGGGTCGCCGCGCACCATGGCCACGTGCTCGGCACCGGTCACGCGCTCCCGGAACACCACGACGCGGAAGACGCCGCGCTCGGTGGGCAGCGGCGCCTCGGAATAGATCTCCACCTCCGCCGGGCGGGTGGGCACGGCGACGAGCTTCTTCGACATGGAATCCCTCTGCGATGCCTTCGTCACGGTCGTTCGATGCTCGCAGACGCATAGAGGTATCAGGCCCGGTCGGCACGCCCATGGCGCCGCAAGTCCCCGAAAAGTCCGGCGCCCGTGCGCGTTGACAGCCTCGAGTCGACCCGTTAGGTCGGAACGAGAACGGGGGCGGAGTGTTTCCGTGAACAGGGCGGAGTACTCCTCGGGCGACCTGGCGCGGGCCACGGGCAACACCGTCCGGACCATCCGTTTCTACGAGGAGCAAGGTCTCCTCCGGCCGGCGGTGGTGAGCGAGGGCGGCCACCGCCGCTACGACGAGGACGCCCTCGAGAAGCTCCGACTCATCGCCGACCTGCGCGAGCTCGGGCTGCCGCTCGCCGAGATCCGCGCCGTGCTCGACCTGCGCGCCGGCTGCACCACCGCCGCCGAGTTCGCCTCACGCTTCCAGCAGGTGCTCGTCGACCACATCCGCGCCGCGGAGCGCCGGCTCGACCGGCTCCGCCGCGTGAAGCGCGAGCTGGTCGAGGCGCTCGCCGCCATCCAGGCCCGCTTCGCCTGCGAGGAAGGCCACGCGCCCTCGAGCTGCCCGTGCGCCGTCGCCGACGAGCTGGGGTCGACCCGCATCGTCAAGGTGCTGGCCCAGGGCGCGGAGCTCTGCCACCACGGCAAGGGCGGCGGGGCGAAGGGCTGAGCCCGCCGAGTCGGGGGAAGACCGCGCCGGGCGGCGGGTCCGCCGAGTTGACATAATGCCCATTATCGGACTCGCGGATACCGCGGCGGCCGCAGCGCTACGGCAGCCCGATGGCCTGCAGGTACGCGAGCGTCGCGGCGGCGCCCTGGTGCGCCGCGTGCTGCCTGGCGCGGAACGCGCCGTGGCGCGCGTGCAGCGCCGGCCCGCGCTCGTCGGCCGGGAACACCTCCCGGGCGCGCGCCAGGTCCGCGGAGACGTCGAGCGCGGTCTCGCCGTGCTGACGCTCGAGCACGGACCGCTGCTCGGCCTCCGCGGCGGCGACGTGATCGCAGACGCCGTCGTACCCGGCGGCGCCGAGGACCGCCGCGACCGC
>DASTGH010000261.1:0-2754 GCA_035719345.1 Anaeromyxobacteraceae bacterium | reverse complement strand
GGTGTACGCGAAGGCGAGCCCCTCCGAGAAGTCCTCCGCCGACGTGAACGCCGCGGGGATGACGAGCTTGCCCGAGCGATCGATGAAGCCGATCGAGTCCCCGCCGCGCACGGCGGCGAGCCCGGAGGCGAAGCTCCGGTGGAGGGAGCCGGCGCGCTCCTGCTCGGGGACGAGCACCATCTGTCCGGTGAGGTCGATGTAGCCGTGCTTTCCCTCGAGCGCGACGGCCGCGAGCCCCTCCGAGAACGGGGCGGCGGCCTCGAACCTGGGGGCGACGACGAGGGCGCCGGCGCGATCGATGTAGCCCCACTTCCCGCCCTTGCAGACGGGATACAGGCGGCGCGTTCCCGCCTCGGCGCCGTGCGCAGGCGCCGCCGCGAGCGCAGCGGCGAGGGCGAGGACGATCGCCGGGGGACGCGGCATGAGGAGACTCCCTTCGCGGATCACTGGATCCGGAACCTCAGCCGGTAACGGCGGCCGGGGACGGTGTTGAAGGCCTTGATCTCGAGCCCGCGCAGCACCTCGCGGCAGCACTCCACCAGCTCGGTCGAGGTCGTGCCGCGGTGCTCCAGCCTCGTCCCGACCACGTCGAGCGCCCCTTCCCGCGCCTCGACGTAGAGGAGCAGGACGGCAGGATCGGCTCGCGGCGGTGGCGGGGGTTCCTCCTCGCCGGCGGGATCCGCCGCCGCGGCCGGCGCCGCGACGCGCTCCTCAGGCGTGCGGGCCGATCGGAAGCAGAAGTCCATGTCGCGGCGGGCGGAGTCGAGCCCCGCCTGGACGTAAGGGCCGAGCCGGCCCATCTCGCGCGGGCGGAAGGCGACCTTCGCGCTCTGCCATTCAGGGGTGTCGAACGCATCGCCCGGCGCCGCCGTCGGGACGGCAGCGAGGGCCGCTTCCTGCGCCGGGGTGCGCTCGATGGCCGGGCCCGCTGCGCCGCCGGCCGCTCGCGGCTGCGGCGCTGCCGCCGCATCGCCGGAGGCCGCCCAGCCCGCACCGGCTTCCTGCCCCGCCCCTTCCGTCGATCGCCGCGGGCCGGACCCGGTCCCGCCCCAGGACAGCCAGGCGATCCCCAGCGCGAGCGCGGCGACCAGCGCGATGCCCGCTGCCACCGGGCGACCACCGCCAGCCATGTCCCCCTCCGATCGTCTCGTCCGGACGCATTATACCCACGGACCGGAGGGGGCCGTCGGCGTGAGGCGGATCATCGCCGACGCGCGCGGATCGGAGAACGAGCGGGGGATGACGTGGCGGCGAGAATGGGAGGGCATTCACCCTCGCCGGCCGCGACACCCCCGCCCGTCTTCCGGCGACGGGAGGGGGCGTCCCGTCGCGTGCTTGACGTGAGACAGCGGCCGCTGCTGCTGCGGAACGTCCCGGATGGGCATGTCCGTCCCGGAAACGCCGCTCCCGGGGTGCCAGTGCCTGTTCCGGGCTCGCGCGGTGTTTGTCCAAGAGTGCAACGTGCAGCTCGCCGCACCGCGCCAGACACCCGAGAAAACGGCCATCGCTCCCCTCGCTCGCGGCGGGTTGGCGGCGTCCCCTGCCGCGGCCCCGCCACGCCCCGCGTGGAGCGCAGCGTATCGCGACACCTCGCGAGAGGATCCGTTGCGCGCCGCACGCAGGAGTCCAGGCTGGAAGAGCTTTCCGACAGCGAGCTCCTCGCCCGCCACCTCGCCGCCGCGGGCGGGAAGGGACGCAGCGCCTGGCTCCAGGAGCTGTTCCGGCGCTACTACCCGCAGGTCGTCGGCTGGTGCCTGCGGTTCGCCGGCGACCGCGAGGAAGCCTGCGACCTCGCGCAGGGCATCTTCGCCAAGGCGTACGTCCACATCGGCTCGTTCCGCGGCGACTCCAGGATCTCGACCTGGCTGTACGCGATCACGCGGAGCGAGTGCATGAACCACCTGAAGGCTCGCAGGCGAAGGCCAGCCTCCGTCGAGGCGGACGCGCTCGACGAGCTGCCGAACGACGCCGGATCGAGCCCGGATGAGGAGCTGCAGCGAGAAGGGTCCGCACGGCGGCTGCACGCGATCCTCGACCAGACGCTCGACGACACCGAGAAGAAGGTGTTCACGATGCACTACGGGGACGGCCTGCCGCTGGACGCGATCACGCGGCTGCTCGAGCTGTCGAACCGCAGCGGCGCGAAGGCGTACATCGTGAGCGCGCGACGGAAGCTCGCGCGCGCCGTGGCCCTGCGCAAGGCGCGCGATCCGGCGCTCGACGTGTGAAGGGAGGAGGACGTTGGGTTCCGATCGCATCCGGATCGATGCCAGGGCCCTGAAGGCGGCCCTCGCGCGCACCCCGGCCTGCGCGACGCTCCAGGAGCTCGGCATGCTGTGCGACGCCGATCACGCGGGAGGCGACGCCGCGCGCGTCGCCCGGCACGTCGCGGCCTGCCTGCGCTGCCGCACCGAGCTCGCCCTGCTGAAGCAGTTCGACGCGGCCGTGCTGCGCCCCGACGAGGAGCCCTCGGCGACCTGGATCGGCGCGCGACTGGACGGCGATCTCGCGCGCCGGGCGAGCGCGCCCTCGGCGCCGGCGACGGCGGTCGCCGCGCAGGACGCGGCAGGCGGGTCGGCGCGACGCCGCGCGCTGCGCGCCATCGCCGTGGGGCTGGCGGTCTCGGTGGCCGCGCTCCTCGTCGTGCTGAACCTCCGCAGCGCGGAGGTCCGCCCGCCGCCGCTCTCGCCCGACGTCGCCGGCGAGCCCCCCGTGTTCCGCTCGGACGCCGTGAGGCTGCTCGGCCCCGCGGAC
>DASTGH010000260.1:0-7096 GCA_035719345.1 Anaeromyxobacteraceae bacterium | reverse complement strand
AGACTTCGCGGTTCTTGCCGTCCCGGTCCATGCGGATCAGGCCGCCAATGCCGGTCTGGTTGTAGAGCTCGCGCTTCTCCTTCGGCGGCACGTTGTAGGGCTGGCCGAGCGTCAGGTAGAGCTTGTTGTCCGGTCCCACCGTGCAGGCGCGCGAGGTGTGGTTGTAGCTCTCCTCGGACTTCGGGATGAGGTCGCCCGGCTTGACGATCGGGTTCGGCACCACGTCCGGGCTCTCGTAGAAGAACTCGGCGGCGGGGAAGTTCAGCACCCGGTTGTGCTCGATGACGAGGAGGAACCCATCCTTCGTCCAGCACACGCCGTTCGGGACCTTGAAGTGCAGCGAGGGCGCGAAGGGCTTCACCTCGTCGGCGCGGCCCGAGCCGGTGCGGTCCGTCACCGCCCACACCGTCGTCTTCCGGGTGCCGACGAAGAGCATGTTGTTGGAGCGGGCCGGCGCCATCATGCGGGCATCCGGCACGACCGCGTACAGCTCGATCTTGAAGCCGGGCGGCAGCTTGATGCGCTTCAGGTTGTCGCGGATCGCGTCGGCGGTCCTGCCCGTCTGCGGCACCGTGGGGATGTTGAGATCCGTCCCCGAGACCTTGAACTGCTTCAGCTTCTCCAGATTCTGCGCCTGGGCTGCGGCGGCGGACGGCATCGCGATCAGCGCGCCGGCCAGCGCCGACAGCGCGGTCATCCTCGGCGACCTCATGCGTGACCTCCTCGAACGGCGGGTGTGCGAAGGCTCTCCGTGACACGCCGGAGCGCACCGAGAGGGGCACGTCACGACCGGTCTCCCCGGCGTGAATGTGTCCTGCGTGTGCGGCTCCGGACGCTCCGTGTCTAAGCGGCGAACGTGACGGCGGGGCGCACCCGAGGGGGCGTCCTATCGGTGAATGGGGGTTGTCCGAGGGTGACGCAGCGTGGCGACGCGCTCGCCGCCGGCTACCCTTCCCGCGGGATGAGCCCGTGGAGGAGGTCGGCCCGGTCGACCATCCCGACCACCCGCCCCTCGCCGTCGGTGACGGCGAGCACCTTGTGCCCGCCGCCCAGCATCGCCGCCACCGCCTCGGAGAGCGGAGCGTCCTCGCGAGCGGTCGCGACCTCGCCCGTCATCACCTCCGCCGCGGTCCGGGCGCGCGCGTGCGCCGCCGCCGGCTCCTCCCTGGGGTGCCGGAACGGCAATCGCTGCATGAGCGCCCGGACGGCGCCGGGGCGGAGCGCGGGCGTGATGCGCTCGAGCAGCTCGGCGTCGGTGACGAGCCCGACCGGACGCCGGTCGGCGTCGAGGACGAGCGCGCGGTGGAGCCGCGTCGACGTCACCGCCTGGAAGACCTCCGGCAGCGGCGAATCGAGGTGGACCGAGGGGACGTCGCGGCGCATGACGCGTGAGAGCGGCTGGTCTCCGGTGAGGCCCATCTCCCGCGGGACCGGCTCGCGCCGCCCGAAGCCGACGCCGGCCGTCCGCAGGAGGTCGACCCGGCTCAGCATGCCGACGAGCGAGCCGCTCTCGTCGACCACCGGCAGGCGCTTCAGCCTGCGGCGCACCATGAGCTCGGCCGCGGCCGGGAGCGGGGTCGACGCCTTCACCGTCACGGGGTCGGGCGTCATGACGTCGGCCGCGGTGCGGTTCTGGCGCGCGAGCTTCTCGAGCAGCTCGTGCAGCTCCGGCTTGTCGAGGCTGCCCAGCAGGTCGAGGCGGACCCCGAGACCGCCGCGGTGCACGAGGTCGCCGTTCGTGACGATCCCGACGGGGCGCCCGCGCTCGACCACCGGCACGGCGCGGTACGTCTTGCCGAGCGTGAGCTCCACCACCTCGCGCACCGGCGTCGCGCGGGTCACGAGCGCGACGTCCCGGCTCATGACGTCGGCGACCGCGGCAGACTCCGCCACGTCGCGCACCGGATGCGGCTCGGAGAGGAGCACCTCCGTGTCGTCGATGGTGATGAGCCCGTGCCGCACCAGCCGCTTCAGCCCGGGCGCGAGACGCTCGACCTGCTCCGGCCGGTCGATCCACTCGATGACGAGCGGCAGCCGCCACGACGCGTCGGCGAGGTGGCTCGTGTGGATCCGGCCGGTGGCGCCGAAGCCCTCCACCCCCTTCAGCACGGTCGCGCCCTGGGCGTTCTCGCGCCGCAGGAGCTCGAGGATGGCGAGGTGCAGCGGCTTCCCCTCCGCGCGGTCGTCCTCGCTCACGTAGATCCGGACGCGCCTGGCCTTCCCGAGCGTCTCCATGCGCCCCTCCGTCGTGGGTCGCCGAGCTCAGTGTCACGCTAGCGCGGCCGGGCGTCGCCGCCCCGCACAGGGCGCGGGCCGCGGCGCCGGCCGGCGGCGCCCCGCTACGTGCGCGCCAGGCGGTGCCTCGTCATCCACCGGTAGACGGTGGCGCGCGAGATGCCGAGCTGCCGCGCGGCCTCGGAGAGGTTCCCGCCGCAGGCGTCGATGGCCGCCACGAGCGCGTGGTGCTCGAGCTCGCGCACGGCGAGCGGCCCGGGCGGGGTCGAGTCGGCCTCGGCCGGCGCCGGGCACGGCTCGAGCGCCAGGTCGGCCGCGCCGACGGCGTCGCCCGCGCACGTGGCGGCGGCGCGGAGCACGGCGTTGCGGAGCTCGCGCACGTTTCCCGGCCAGGGATGGGCGCGCAGCGCGGCGATCGCGTCGGGCGCGAGGGAGAGGTCCGCTCGCCCGACCTCCGCCTCCGCGGCGGCGAGGAAGGCGCCGGCGAGCAGCACGACGTCGTCGCCCCGCTCCCGCAGCGGCGGGATGCGCACGCCGAGCACGTGCAGCCGGTAGTAGAGGTCGCGGCGGAAGCGGCCGGCGCGCACCTCGTCGTCGAGCGGCCGGTTCGAGGCCGCCAGCACGCGCACGTCGACCGGGCGCGGCGCGCTCCCGCCGAGGCGCACGACCTCCTTCTCCTGCAGCACCCGGAGCAGCGCGGTCTGGGCGGCGGCCGACAGCTCGCTCACCTCGTCGAGGAAGAGCGTCCCGCCGTCGGCGTCCTCCAGCCGGCCAGCGCTGCCCTCGCGCTTCGCGCCCGTGAACGTGCCCGCCTCGTACCCGAAGAACTCAGCCTCGACCAGCTCGGCGGGGATGCTGCCGCAGTTCACCGCCACGAAGGGGCCCGCCCGGCGCGCGCTGGCGGCGTGGATGGCGTGGGCGAACAGCTCCTTGCCCGTCCCCGACTCGCCGAGCAGGACTGCCGGCAGGTCGACCCGGGCCGCGGCGCGGGCCCGCTCCAGCGCGGCGCAGAACGGCTCGGAGGCGCCGAGGATGGTGGCGAAGTCGTAGCGCGCGGCCGGAGCGGACCGCCGGCGCGGGCGCGGCGGCGCGGCGGGAGCGACGCGCAGGACGGCGCCGAGCGGCACGCCCTCGAACTCGATGGGCGAGGCCCTGGCGGAATCGCCGTCGGGCAGCGCCACCGCGAACTCGCCGCGCCGCTCGGCCGAGAGCGACCGTGCCACCTGCTCCGCGAGCCCGGGGGGGAGCCAGCCGCCCTCGACGAGGCCGCTCCGCGACGCGGCCGCGTTGCTCGCCAGCACCCGCCCGTGCCCGTCCACGGCTGCCAGGGCCTCACCGGACGTGCGCGCGGCGCCGACCGCGTACCGGATCACCGCGTCCCGGACGCCCAGGCCGGCGCGCAGCCGCTCCTCGACGGCCCGCGCCACGAGGCGCACCACGAGCAGCGCCTGCCGGCGACGAACCTCCCACGGGCCGGTGATGTCGACGGCGCCGAGCGCCTCCGCGCCGTCGCGCGAGAGCAATGGGGCCGCGGCGCAGCTCCAGGGCTGGCAGGCACGCGCGAAGTGCTCGGACGCGAACACCTCCACGGCACGGCGGGACGCGAGCGCGGTGCCCGGCCCGTTGGTGCCGGCCGAGGCCTCCGACCAGTTCGCGCCCGGCGCGAAGCCGATCCCAGCCAGCGGCTCGAAGAGCGCCGCGTCGCCCCCCATCGAGAGGAGCCAGCCCTCGGCGTCGAACCAGGCGAGCACGTGGTCCGACAGGCTCAGCCGATCGGTGAAGTCGCGGAGGATGGGATCGGCCAGGAGGTACGCCTCGTCCAGGAGACGGCGCGCCGCCACCTCCCGGTCGGGCAGGATGCGCGGCGGCCGCGCCGCCTGCGGGTCGATGCGGTGGATCTCGCGGGAGCGCTGCCAGGAGAGCGCGATCTCGCGCTCCACCCCCTCCGGCTCGAGGCCCGCGAGGACGTAGCGGCTCCACGCGCCGTCGAGGATCCGCCGGCGCTCCAGGCGCGAGGTGAGGGGTCCCCCGGTCATCGGCCGCTCCCCGATGCGACGCAGCGTATCAGCCCGGGCCCGCGACTGATGCCGATCAACGAGCGGCGGATCGTCGCAGCGCGGAGCGTCGCGTTTCGAGGCACGCCGTCTCGCGCCGAGACGGCGACGTGACGGCCGCACGCGGTCCCGGGCCGTCCCTGCGCCCTTCCCGGGCGGGCGCGCGGATTGCTACCCGTGGCGGGACGGCTGGGCGATGGGACGCGACCGGCGCCGGCGGCGGCGCGCGGTTCGCCCCGCACGAAAGGAGCCTCTCGTGGGCAAACTCCTCATGATCCACCCCGACCGCTGCACGGGATGCCGCAACTGCAGCCTGGCGTGCAGCTTCACGCACGAGGCGCAGTTCCGGCCGACGGCCACGCGCGTCCACGTCTACACGTGGGAGCGCCAGGGCTTCTCGGTCCCGATGATGTGCCAGCAGTGCGACGACGCGTCCTGCGTGAAGGTGTGCCCGACCGGCGCCCTGCACCGCGTGCGCGGCGAGGCGCTCGTCGCCTACGAACGGGCGAAGTGCATCGGCTGCCGCATGTGCACCATCGCCTGCGCGTTCGGGAACGTCACCTACGACTCCGTC
Source organism: Anaeromyxobacteraceae bacterium (assembly GCA_035719345.1). Taxonomy (GTDB): domain Bacteria; phylum Myxococcota; class Myxococcia; order Myxococcales; family Anaeromyxobacteraceae; genus Anaeromyxobacter_A. The sequence continues at coordinate 2,233 of DASTGH010000260.1, read as the reverse complement.
ACCGAGTCCATCCTCAAGTGCGACACCTGCGGCGGTGACCCGCAGTGCGTGCGGGCGTGCCCGAGCGCTGCGCTCCAGTTCGTGGACGACGCCGTGTCGACGCGGGCGCGCAAGAAGGCGTTCGCGGCCAAGCTCAAGTCCGCCTTCGAGGAGGTCTGACCATGTACGGCTGGAGCGGAACCATCCTCCGGGTGAACCTCACGACCGGAGCCGTCACCCGTCGGCCCACCGACCCCGAGGTGGCGCGCCTCTTCATCGGTGCGCGCGGGCTGGGCGTGAAGATCCTGACCGACGAGGTGGATCCGAAGGTCGATCCGCTGTCGCCGGAGAACGAGCTCGTCTTCGCCCCGGGACCGTTCTCGGGCACGTCGGCGCCCTCCGGCGGACGCTACCACGTGGTGACGAAGAGCCCGCTCACCGGGGCCATCGCCGGCTCGAACTCGGGCGGCTCCTGGGGGCCGGAGCTCAAGTACGCCGGCTACGACGCGCTGGTGGTGGAGGGCAAGGCGGAGAAGCCGGTCTACCTCTGGATCAAGGACGACCACGTCGAGATCCGCGACGCGTCGAAGGTGTGGGGGAAGTGGGTGCCCGAGGCCACCGACCTCCTGCGCGCCGAGACGGACGAGGAGGCGAAGGTCGCCTGCATCGGGCCGGCCGGCGAGAAGCTGGGCCTCATGGCCGCCATCATGAACGACCTGCACCGCGCCGCCGGCCGCTCCGGCGTCGGCGCCGTCATGGGATCGAAGAACCTGAAGGCCATCGTCGTGGTCGGCACCAGGGCCATCCGGGTGGCCGACCCGAAGGCGTTCCAGGCCGAGGTGGAGAAGGGCCGCGCCCAGCTCAAGGCGCACCCGGTCGGCGGCACCGGCCTCCCGACCTACGGGACCGACGTGCTCATCAACGTGCTGAACGAGATCGGCTCGCTCCCCACCCGCAACTTCCAGCAGGGCTACTTCCCCACCGCGAACAAGGTGGGCGGCGAGTCGCTCGCCGACCAGGTCCTCGTCCGGAAGAAGGGGTGCTTCAGCTGCTACATCGGCTGCGGCCGCGTCAGCAAGGTGAAGGGCGGGAAGTACAAGAGCGAGGGCGAGGGGCCGGAGTACGAGGCCGCCTGGTCGATGGGCCCGGACTGCGCCATCGACGACCTCGAGGCGCTCACGCGCTCGAACCACCTCTGCAACGAGCTCGGGCTCGACCCCATCTCCGTCGGCGCGACCGTCGCCTGCGCCATGGAGATGTTCGAGAAGGGGCTCGTGCCGCGCGAGGACGCGGGCGGCGTCGACATGCGCTTCGGCAACCCCGACGCGCTCGTCGAGCTCACCCGGCTCATCGGGCTGCGCGAGGGCATCGGCGACGCGCTGAGCGAGGGGTCGTGGCGGTTCGCCGCCCGCTACGGACACCCGGAGTACTCGATGACGGTGAAGAAGCAGGAGATGCCCGCGTACGACCCGCGCGGCGTGCAGGGTATCGGGCTCGAGTACGCCACCTGCAACCGCGGCGGCTGCCACGTGAAGGGGTACACCATCGCGGTCGAGGTGCTCGGCTGCGGAGCGACGCTCGACCCGCGCGTCACGAAGGACAAGCCGTACTGGGTGAAGGCGTTCCAGGACCTGACCGCGGCCATCGACGCCTCCGGCGGCTGCATCTTCGGGACGTTCGGCATGGGTGGCGAGAACTACGCGGCGCTGCTCTCCACGCTCACCGGCGTCGCCTACACGGTCGAGGACTACGTCGCGGCCGGCGAGCGCATCTGGAACCTGGAGCGGCTCTTCAACCTGAAGGCGGGCTTCACCGCGGACGACGACGTGCTCCCGCAGCGAATGACGACCGACCCCATCCCGGCCGGGCCGGCGAAGGGCCACGTGAGCCACGTCCCCGACATGCTCCCCGAGTACTACCAGCTCCGCGGCTGGGACCCGGCGGGCGTGCCGACGCCGGAGCGGCTGCGGCAGTTGCACCTCGCGTGACCCGGATCCGCCTCGCGCCATGCTCGTCAAGTACTTCGCGGACGTCCGCAAGCTGACGGGGTGCGAGGCGGAGCCGTGGACGGCGGCGGCGCCGACGCTGCGCGCGCTCCTCGGGGCGCTCACCGGACGCCACGGCGCCGCCTTCCGCGAGCGCGTCCTGCCGGGCGGCGCGCTCTCCGGCACGCTCATCGTCCTCGTGAACGGGCGCAACGTCGAGCACCTGGCCGGCGCCGACACGCCGCTCGGCCCCGAGGACGTGGTGGTCC
>DASTGH010000259.1:0-4812 GCA_035719345.1 Anaeromyxobacteraceae bacterium | reverse complement strand
GGTGGGCCGCGACCGTGAACCCGTCGGCGCCGACCGCGACGTCGTAGACGCCGGCCCCGAGCCCATCGACGGCGAAGCGCCCCTCGGCGTCGGTCGAGGCGCTGCCCACCTGGCCCGCGCCCTCGTGCGGCGAGACCGTGACGCTGGCGCGCGCCACCGGCGCGCCGCCGTCGCCGGTGACGTCGCCGACGATCGACCCGGGCCGCGCCAGGACGATCTCGATGCCGGCGGCCCGGCTGCCCGGGCCCACCGCCACCGGCGCGGGCCAGGCCCCGGCTCCGCGCTCGGTCCGGGCGCTCACCCGGTACGTCCCGGGCGCGAGCTCCACCGAGAAGCCGCCCGCCGCGTTCGTGCTGCCGCGCGCGAGCTCCCCGCCGGCGAGCAGGACCTCGGCATCGCCGACCGGTGCGCCGTCGGGCCCTCGCACGAACCCCTCGACGACTCCGCTCGCGGCCAGCGCCACCTCGACCGAACCGGGCGCGAGCGCCCTCGCCTGCGCCCGGGCGTGGCCCACGGCGCTCGCCTCGACGGCGTACGAGCCCGCCGCGAGCGCGACGCGGAAGCGCCCGGCCGCGTCGGCGACCGCGCCCGTCCTCTCCTCGTCGGGCAGGCCCGGCGCGTCCGGACCGGCCAGCTCCTCCGGGATGATCTCCAACGAGGCCAGCGGCACCGGTTGGCGCGTTCCCCGGGCCACGACGACGCCGCGCAGCTCGACGGGCGGCGCGACGGGCAGCGTCGCACGCGTCGCGTCCTCGCCCAGCGGGCGGATGACGAGGGCGTGCCGGCGCCCGAGCCCCGGGGCGCGGGCGACGACGAGGTAGATGCCGGGAGGGGCCGTGAGCGACGCGACCCCGTCGACCGCGGTGGCGGTGGTGCCGGCGAGGCGCCAGGCGGTCGCCGGCTCGCCGCCGGCGGCGGGGCGGCGCAGGTAGGCCCGGACCTCGGCGCCGGCGAGGGGCGCGCCGGCCCGTGTCACGGTGATCTCGAGCGCGCCGGCGCCGGCCGTGCCTGGAGAGGGCTGCGGGGCCGCCATCCCCGGCGGCGGCGCCGAGGGCGCTGGCGTCGCGAAGAAGTCGGTGGCCGCGCCCGGCCCGCGCTCGTGCGCGGGCGGTTCGCGGCGCGTCTCGGCCAGCTGGACGACGCACGTGCCGAAGATCCCGAGCGCGGCCACGAGCGCCGCGCCGATCGCGAGCCACCGCCCCGCGCGCCGCGGCGACGCGGTCGAGACCGGCGGCGCGCCCGGCATGGACGCGGTCCTCGGCCTCACGGGCGGCCGGCGGACGAGGGGCATGGGCGGAGGGTCTGCATCATGGGCGCCGGGGACAGTCCCCCTCCACGCAAGATCGCCGCCACGCCCCGCGCGAGGAAATGACGGCGCGATCCGCCGAGATGCGCGGCTCCCGGCTTCCACCGCGCGTTCAATTTCGCGACAACCGTTCAAGAATCGAACGCGCGCCTCGTGAAACCACGCGGAACGTTCATCTCGCGGAGGACCGTCGATGCGCGTTCGACGCGTTCGACCAGGCGCGCTTCCCCGCGCACGACGTGGTGGCGGCGCGAGGATCCGGCGCTCCCCGGCGCGTGACCTGCGGCCGCGGGACAGGGCTCGAACCGCCGCCGCCGTGAGCCCGCTCCGGGCGGTGGACGTCGGACCCACCTCGCACCAGGGTCGCGGTGGCGCTCGTTCCCGCCCGGCGGCGGTCGCGTATCGCGCGATCGCGGGACTGCAGGAGACGGGCAGGGCGACTGGTCTCGCCGCGCGCCGGGGACGTCATCCCGCGCCGATGTTGTAGTCGCGCGGCTGGGGGACGTACCCCGAGTTCAGGAATCGAACTTTGGCGAGTCGATTCCTGAACTCAGAGCTTTTCGCGTCGCAGCAGGCGTTTTGCGAGCGCCGACGTCCAGCGTCCAGAGACCGGCCGCACGGCAGCGCGCCGCACTCCAAGGGATCACGTGTGGTTGCGCGTGGCATCGCGGCTGCAATTGGCCGTCCGCGAACTCGTCGTACCCCGCGTTCGGAGGGAGCACTCGATGTCCAAGAGAAACTATTCCCGTCGTGACATGTTGAAGATCGGCGCCGCCGCCGGGGCCGCCGGCGTCGTCGGCAAGGCCTACGGTGCGGTGTGCGCCGACACCAGGCCCATCGGCATCAGCGATCCCGTCTCGCCTGGATCCCCCGTCCTCGTCTCGAACACCGGCTGCCCGGCCGACGCCGACATCTTCCCCACCAGCCCGTTCATCCTGACCCCGTTCGTCGATCCGCTCCCCGTCCCCAAGGCGCTGCGCCCGGGGTACCGGAATCCGGACGGCACGCTCGCCGCGACCCAGGCCTGGAACGTCCGCCAGAAGAACGGCGTGAACGGGAACTTCACCAGCGTGCCTGGCCCGGACGTCGGCGCCCAGGACTCCATCGGCGACCGGCCGATGTACAACGACGGCAAGACGTACACGTTCTTCAACCCGAAGACGGGCGCCTCGACGACGAAGACGATGAACTTCGGCGGCGCCCGCGGCGGCACGCACCAGCTCTACGCGGGCGGCAAGGGCGTCTCGTACGCGCGCCTGCAGGGCCTCGCGAAGCAGACGTTCGACCTGATGAACTCGACCCCGCTCTTCTACCACATCCGGTACCAGGTGGCGGAGCACAGCTTCACCTCGTCGAACGTCCAGTCCATCGACAGGAACGGGGCCACCGTCGCGCTGCCGCCCGGCGCCAGCGCCGCGCCCGGCACGGTCGCCGGCACGTTCAAGCTGCCGCCGAGCACCATCTACGGCATGAACGGCACGTTCCCCGGGCCGCTGATCAACGTCACGTACGGCCAGCCGATCGTCGTCCGGTACGAGAACGACCTCGACTTCAACCCGAAGTGCCTGAGCCGCGGTGACTTCGGCGCGCCCGACTGGGCGGTGCTCACGCACCTGCACAACGGCCACACCGCGCCCGAGTCCGACGGGCAGCCGAACCACATGCAGGAGAACGAAGGCGGCTACCGGCCCGGACAGTGGGTCGACAGCTCGTACCTCGTCTACCCCGCGGGCGGCGACGACGCCGAGAAGCAGTCGTTCCTGTGGTTCCACGACCACCGCATGCACCACACCGGCCCGAACGTCTACAAGGGCCAGGTGGGGCTCATGCCGCACTACGACATCAAGTCGGCGTTCAACCCGACCGGCATCGACGGCGGCGACGAGACCCAGGGCCTCCGCCTGCCCGGCATCCGCACGGACAACGGCGACGGGAGCTTCGACGTCCAGTACGACATCCCGATGGCGTTCTACGACTTCCGCGCGGACGATGGCATCTCGCCGCACAGCGACGTGCACCAGCCGCTGACGGCGCAGGGCTGGTCGAACAACGTCTGCGGGCAGACGCATCCCGAGTGGTGGGGCAAGACCTTCCTCCAGCACTACCCCAACCACGGGTTCGTCGGCGACATCTACACCGTGAACGGCACCGCCTACCCGGTCCTCAACGTGGACCGGCGGCACTACCGCTTCCGCTTCCTCGGGGCCTCGCTGTCCCGCCAGTACGAGCTGTCGCTCCGCCAGGGCACCATCGTCGCGGCGCCGGGCCAGCAGGGCCAGTGGAGGTTCGGCACGACCGCGAACGGGAAGACGACCTTCAACAACGGCACGCAGTGCATGAGGATGACGGAGATCGCGACCGGCGGCGGGCTCCTTCCGAACCCGCTCCTCCGCGACTTCCTCCAGATCTGGCCGGCGAAGCGGCGCGAGGTGGTCGTCGACTTCACGGTGTACCAGGACGGCTCGAAGACGAAGGCCGGCGACGTCATCTACCTCACGAACACCGCCTTCATGCCCGACGGCCGCCAGATCCAGGGGAGCCTCGCGCAGGGCAGCGGTGCCGTCGCGGTGCCGCTCGTGAAGTTCGTCATCGCGGGTAACCAGCTGACCGCGGACAACAGCGATCAGGCTCTCAGCCCGGTGTTCGGCGTCAAGAACCAGGCGAGCTCCGGCATCTTCAACCCGAACAAGTCGCTGCGGCCGCGCCACACGCCGCCCGGGATCGGCGACCCCGATCCGAAGCACGCGAACATGGACTTCACGCTGCAGCGCGGCGGATCGTCCGGCGGCGAGACGGAGTGGCTCATCAACGGCCTCCAGTTCGACCCGACCACGCCGCTCTGGGCCCCGACGCTCGGCTCGTTCGAGACCTGGGGCATCAACAACGGCGGCGGCGGCTGGACGCACCCGATGCACATCCACATGGAGGAGCACCAGGTCGTCTTCCGCACGGGGACCGAGCAGACCGCGGGCATCGTGAACGTCCCCGGCAGCACCGGCGTCACGGCGGAGGACCCGATGGGCAAGTTCGACCTCGTCATGCTCGCGCCTTCGGAGCAGACGAAGGTCTACCGCGGGTTCCGCACGTTCGTCGGCAACTACGTGGCCCACTGCCACAACCTGGCGCACGAGGACCACAACATGATGTTCGGCTGGGCCCTCACGCTGTAGGCCTGGCGTGGTGAGAGGAGGCACCCCGGCGCTCGACGGCGCCGGGGTGCCGTCCCGCAGCACCCGCCCGGAGCATGGGGCGGCAGGCATCGGATAGGCCGCGCGGCTCTGGGGGCCGCGCGGCGAGGGGCTCTGGGGGCCCCTGTCATGAAGCTCGCGTCCTTGCTGCTGTGCGCGGCCGTCGGCTGCGCGGTGTTGACACTTTCCGTGAATGGCGGGCTCGCCCCCGCCGCGGCCGAGTCGCCCCCGGCCGTGAAGTACCACTGCCCGATGCACCCGTCGTACGTCCAGGACCGGAAGGGCGACTGCCCGGTCTGCGGCATGAAGCTCGTCCCC
>DASTGH010000258.1:0-13183 GCA_035719345.1 Anaeromyxobacteraceae bacterium | reverse complement strand
CCGCCAGCACGCTCTTCCCGGACGGCCCGACGCTGCCCCTGAACGGCGTCGCGCTGGTGCGCGCCGAGGGCGGCGATTTCCTGTACGTGAACGACAACGGCGCGCCCAACACCGTCTCGGCATTCCGGGTCGACGGCGCGGGCGGCGTGAGCCACGTCACGAGCTACCCCACCGGCGGGAGCAGCGGCTTCGTGCCCGGCGCCGGCCTGGTCGCGGCGCCCACGGTGGCGGCGCACGGGCGCCGGCTGCTCGTCCTCAACCCGAGCGCGCGCGGCCCTGCGCCCGCACCCGCGTCGGTCAGCTCCTTCGACGTCCTCCCCGACGGCTCGCTCGCGCCCGTGCCCGGCTCGCCCTTCGACCTCGGCACCGCCTCGGCCAGCATCGCGCTCGATCCGACCGGCGCGGTGCTCTACGCCGGCGGCGCCGCCGGCGACGTCGTGAAGCTCGCCGTCGGCCCCGACGGCGCGCTCACGCCCGTGGCGCACGCGGCCGTCGCCGGCGCCGCCGGGAAGCCGAACGGCCTCGCCGTCGACCCGACGGGGCGCTGGCTCGCGTTCACCACGCCCGGACGCGGCGACCTCGTCGTGCTCGACGCCGCGACGCTCGCGCCCATCGACGGCGGCGTCCTCAGCGACGTGTTCCTGCCGTCGCCCGCCGCGAACCCGCCCTGGATCGCCGCCGGCGTCGTCTTCGACGCGCAGGGCCGGCTCTTCGTCGGCCACACCGGGGGGTACCCCGTCGTGAGCGCCTACCGGGTGCTCGCGCCCGACACGGCGCCGCCGGTGGTCACCATCCTCGCGCCCGCAGCGGGCGTGGTGTCGGGCGAGGTGGAGGTCTCGGCCACGGCCGAGGACCTGCACCTCGCGTCGCTGGGCTGCAGCGCGGGCGGGGTCCCGCTCGGCTCGACCACGCTCCCCGCCTTCTCTGCCGCGCTTTCGACGCTCGCCTTCCTCGACGGGCCGCTCACCGTGTCCTGCGCCGCCAGCGACCAGGCCGGAAACAGGGGGACGGCCTCGGTGGACGTCGCCGTGAAGAACTGGACGGAGCGGCTCGTTCCCGCCCGGCTCTCGCTCGCCTCGCAGGGACGCGTGGTCACGCTGGCGGTGACAGGGCCGAACGTGGCGCTCCTCGCCGGCATCGTCCACCGGCTGGCCCTCGCCCCGCCGGGGGGCGGGCTCGCGCCGGCGCTCGGGCTCACCGGCGACGGCGAGGAGGGCGGCGCGCCACCGGGCACGATCCGGATCGCGTTCGACCGCCGCACCCTCGACGCGCTGCTGCGCGCCGCCGTCGCCGCCGGCGCGGTCGACCCGGCGCTCGAGGTGACCCTCGCGCTCGTCGATCGTCTCGACGTCCGCGTCCTGGGATCCGCGACCGCGACGCTCGTCCCGTGACCGCCGCCCCGAGATCCTTTCGCGGCCGGCACGGACCGCCCCGGCGCCGCCGCACCGGAATCGGCTGTCAGACCGGGCCCGTATCGTCCGGGGCGTGAGACGGTATTTCGCGCTCGACGTGGAGACGGTCCCCGACGAGGCGCTCGTCCGGGCGGTCGACGGTGAGCCGACCCGCCCCTACCAGGAGCAGCTGGGGCGACTCCTCGCCGCGCGGCGCGCACAGAGCGGCGGGCGCAGCGACTTCCTGCCGCTGCCCTACCACCGCCCGGTCGCCGCCTGCACGCTCGAGGCGGAGGAGCGGGACGGCGCGCTGCTCGTCGCGGACGTGGGCGGCTGGGACGACGCGCGGGGCGACGAGGGCGCGTGGCTGGCGGGCACCTGGGCGTCGCTGCAGGGGCGCACGCTCGTCACCTTCCACGGGCGCGGCTTCGACCTGCCGGTGCTCGGGCTCCGCTCCCTCAAGCTCGGCCTGTCGGCCCCGGCGTGGTTCGCCCCCGGCGACGGCGGCGGCGGGCCGGCCGCCCACCACGACGTCTTCGACCTGCTCTCCCGCGGCGGCGGCGGCTCGGTCGCTCCGCTCGACCTCTACGCGAAACTGGTCGGGCTCCCGGGGAAGGACGGCGTCGCCGGGAAGGACGTGGGCTCCCTCTATGCCGAGGGCGCGCGCGACCGCATCGTCGGCTACTGCATGACCGACGTGCTGCAGACCTGGTTCCTCTACCTCCGCTGGCGGCTCCTCGAGGGCACGCTCTCGCCGGCGGGCTACACCGTGAGCGTCGACTCGTGCCGCGAGCGGCTCCCGGCGCTCGTCTCGGCTCGCTTCGAGGGGCGTGCCCGCGACGACCTGCGCGCGTTCCTGGCGCGCTGCGAGCCGTTCCTCGACGAGCTGCCCGCGGACGCGGTCACGCCGCGTTCCTGGAAGCTCAGCCGGGCCTGAACGCCGGCTCCGGGCCGCCGTCGGCCGCGACCTCGAGCGGCGCCGCGCCGGCCAGCCGCGCGGCCTCGCGGGCGAGCGCGTTGGCGTCGGCGCGGCTCCATCCCTCCGCGGAGGCGGCCACCCGCCCGCCCGCGTCGAGGAGGATCCAGGTCGGCGTCGCGCGCACGCCGAGCGCGTCGGACGCCGGCCACGGCTCCGGGTCGCGCATCACCGCCACGCCGCCCCAGCCGTGCGCCGCGGCGAAGGCGCGGGTCTCCTCCGGCCCGTCCTGCGAGACCGCCAGCACCCGGAGACCGGGCACGGCCGCGAAGCGCGGGACGACGCCGGCCGCGACCTCGCTCGCCGCGCAGCCGTCCTTGTAGAAGAAGAGGAGCGCCGGCTCGCCGGCGACGGCGGCGGCCGCGGCGCGGCCGTGGAGGTCGACGAGGGCGAGCGGCGGGGCGGAGCTCCCGAGGGCGATGGGCACGGTCGGAGCTTGTGGGGCCGCAGGGTGGGACGCAACCCGCCGCGATGCTACAGAAGGTGAGGTCATGCGCTCGCCGGGCCGCCGCGCCGCCGCCGCCATCGCCGGGTCGGCGCTCCTCCTCGCCGCGCTCGGTGCCGCGAGCCCGGCGTCGGCGCGCGCGCCCTTCCTGGCGGACGATGCCGAGCCCATCGCGCCCGAGGCGTGGGAGGTGATCTTCGCCTCCCGCTCCAGCTTCGACCCGGACGGCTTCGTCGGGACGGCCCCGGAGGTGGAGGTGAACTGGGGCTTCGCGCCGGGGCTCCAGCTCCACGCGCTCGCGCCGCTGACCGTGGCCGCCCACGCGGGCGACCGCCGCGTCGGGCCGGGCGACCTGACGGTGGGCGCGAAGGCGCGCCTCGCCGACAAGACGTACGGCGACGTCCGCGGCCAGATCGCGCTCTTCCCCAAGCTCTCCTTCCCCTCCGGCACGCCGGGCCTGGGCCAGGGCCGCGCCGTGTTCTTCCTGCCGGTCTGGGCGGAGACGAGCTACGGCCCCTGGGCCGCGTACGGCGGCGGGGGGATCCGGACGGCGACGGCCGCGTTCCCGAGCGGCTCGTTCTTCTTCGGATGGGTCCTGCAGCGCCGCCTCGGTCGCGGGCTCGTCGGCGCGGAGATCGTGTACGAGGCGGCGGCGCAGCGCGAGCGGCCGCCGCGTTCCGGCGGATCGCTGGGCGGGGGCGTGGACGTGTCGGCGCGACACCACCTCCTCGCCAGCTTCGGCTTCGGGACCGCGCCGCGCGACCTCCGCGCGTACCTCGGCTGGCTCGTGGCGTGGGGGGGCGCCGTCGCCGGCGAGTAGGACGGGCGGTCCGGGACGTGGACGTCGCCCCGGGTCCCCTCGACCCGCGCGCTCATCGAGGGATTCCGCGGAGTTCCCGCTGGCATCGGCCTCGCATCGCGTCGTCCCGATGTCGCCCTCGGCGCACCAGCAGGCGCTCGCCGCCGTCATCCGTGGACTCTCCGCCCTCCGCGATGCGGGATGCCTCGTCGACGCGGGCGGGACGTTGCTCTTCGTCAACGACGCCTGGCAGCGCGGCGCCGCGGCCGGCGGCGACGCCGCGGTGATCGGCACGAGCTGGCTCGACGGCCTGCGGGGCGAGGAGGTGCGCCGCGCCCACGCCGAGCTCCTCTCCCGCGCGCTCGCGCCGCCGCATCCGCGCGGGCTGACGCTGGTCGCGGAGGCGAACACGGCCACCCGCGCCGCGCTCGTCTCGACGCGCCTCGACCCGGTGCTGCACGCCGGCGAGCCGCTCGGCGTCCGCGTCCTCCGCAGCGTCGTGCGCGAGCGGCCGGTGGAGGAGGTCTACGACGTGGTGGACCGCCCGCCGGACGCGTACCGCGGCCCGGACGGCGCGGTGGCGCAGTGCCCCTGCTGCCGGCGGGTGCGGGATCCGGCCGCGCCCGACCGGTGGGACCTCGTGCCGGCGCTGCTCGACCTGCCGGTCGCGGCGCACGACGAGCTGTGCGAGCTGTGCCGGTCGCTGCACTACCCCGGCTGCTGACCGCGCCCGCCCGGCCCGGTGTCCGCTAGACCGCCCGCTTCGCCCGGCGCTTGCGCTTGAGCGAGAGCTTGCGCTTCCCGGCGGCGGTGGCGCGCTTCGCCTTGCTGCGGTTCGAGACCTTGCGCTTCGAGCGGTTGCCCTTGGGGGTCGGCATGTGCGTGTTCCTCCGCGGCACACCTTAGCGGCAGGACCTCGCGAGTCCAGTTTCCGGCGCTACTCGAGCCAGTCCTTCTCCTTCAGCTTCGCCGGCAGGTACTCCTCGGTGATGAAGCTGATGCCGCGGCGGGAGAGCGCCTCGAGCTCGTACTTCACGCCCGAGGTGACCATCTCCTGGATCTCCTGCTGCCACTGCTTCGCGTGGAACCAGGGATAGGCGAGCATCTGCTTGGCGCGCGACACGTCGCCGTCGTCCATCTTGATCGCCACGTTGGGCGGCAGCTTGTAGGTGCTCTTGTCGAAGGACGACAGGCCGATGAAGCGCGCGTCGGGCACGGCCATGCGCATCGACTCGTAGGCAAGGTTGATCGAGCCCTGCTTCACGACGGAGTAGATGTAGAAGCCCCAGGGATCGTTGTCGACGAGCACGTAGACGGGGAGCTTCAGCTCGGCGTTGAGCCGGCGCACCAGCCGGCGCACGCCGCGCGGCGGCTGCCCTCCGCCGTGCACGATGATGCAGCTCTCCCGCTTCCAGAACTTGTCCTCGTTGAAGCGGCTCCAGACCGCGTCCTTCTCCACCAGGAGCACGTACTTCGCCTCGTGCCGCCCGAACTCGATGACGTTCTCCTCGACGATGGAGGGAACGCCCCAGCCGCCCGAGCCCATGCGGCGCAGATCGATGGTGTCGCCCGAGTCGCGGATGGTGATGGGCCCGACCATCGTCCCCTTGCGCGAGGCGAAGAGGTGCAGCTCCTCCCGGAGCGCGTCGAGCGCCACCTCCAGGTCCTCGATGATGGGGTCCGACTCGTCCTGCTCCTCGAACGTGTTCTGCTTCGTCTCGCCGATGGTGTGCTTGGTGATGTAGTAGAGGTCGCGGATGCTCGTCGTCTTGCCGCTCTCGATGAGCTCCTTGCAGGCGTCGGAGACGAGGAACGTCTGCATGAACTTCTTCGCCATGGAGACGTTGAAGAAGTAGCGCTTCTGGCGCTGCGACCCGAGCTCGATGAGCCGCCGCCGCTCGTTGAACTTCACGTTGGCGAGCGAGCGGATGGGGATCTCGACGAAGGGGTTCTTCCCGCCCTTCACCGAGCGCATCACCGCGTCGGCGAGCTTCTCGATCTTGCCCGACGTCTTCTTGTCGACCGCGTCCAGCCGTGCCATGCGCTAATCCGCCTCCTCGCGCTCCGCCGTGCGCGGCCGCCTCGAGACCTTCCTCGACTGCTCCTCCAGCGCCGCGTCCTGCTCGCCCAGCTCCGCCTCCGTCACCTCGTTGGCGAGGCGCAGGAACTCCCGCTTGATGGGCGCCGGGCTCTTGCCGGTGATCTTGCCGAGCGCCTGTGAGACCTCCTCGATGTAGAGCTCGAAGATGCTCCGGCGCTGCGCCTGGTAGTCGGCGTGCTTCTGCTTGCGGATGTGGGTGGCGAGCTTGCGCCCGCACTCCTGGGCGGCGAGGCGGATCTCCCCGATGATCTCGGGGTAGTGCGCCACCGCCTCCTTCGACTCGCTCGTGAACGGGACCCAGACGCTGGCGATGTGGACGAGCAGCGCCATGGGCCCGACCGGCAAGGAGCCCTTCGGCTGGGAGAGGAGGTAGTTCCGCCAGTCGGTCCGCACCACCGCCTCGGTGACGCCGCAGGCGCCGCGCTGGAAGAGGAGCGGCACGCGGTTCGCGAAGCGGAAGAGCTCGATGGTCTTGTCGGCCGGCCACGACCCGCCGTAGGCGAGCCCCACCTCCACCTGGAAGGGATTGCCGCGGTACACCTTGGGTGGACGGGTGACGGTGGCGATGAAGTAGTTGTGCCCCTTGATCTTCTCGACGCCCTCCTCGGGAGGCGCGTCGGGCACCACCGGCGCCTCGGCCTTCGCCTGCTTCTCCTTCCGCGACGCCTTCTTCTTCCCGGCGGCGTCGAGGTCGAGCTGCGTCTCCTCCTCCGGCCCCTCCGTCTCGATGACGTTGAGGAAGGAGACGAGCCCCTTCTTCATGAGCTCGTCGCCGATGGGCGAGAGACAGTTCGTGGGCGGGGCCCTGATCCGGGACTTCTGGATGGCCTGGTGGAGCCTCTCCGCCAGGACGCGGTCCTCGGCCAGGTCGCGCGGGCGCACCCGACCCTTGAACGCGGCCGCCTTCAGGATCTCCTCGGCCACCGCCGGCGAGACGCGGCTGAACGCGGTCTGCAGGAAGCCCTTCACGTCGTGGCTCTTCGACTCCGCCGCCATGAGCATGAGCGCGCCCAGCTCCACGCCGTGCGGGTGAGGCTTGATCTCGAGCGCCTCCTTGGGCAGCTCCTCGGTGGCGCGCGGGAAGGAGAGCTTCTCCTGCTTCGGCCGCACGTAGTGGAACGTGCCGTGCGGGTTCGCCAGCGCCGTGTGCTCGACGTAGCGGTTCACGAAGCGCTGGCCCTGCTGCCAGCTCGCCACGATCTCCAGCTCGACGCGCGTGCCGTGGTCCTGGTGCCAGTCGCCGAGCTCCCGGTCCTCGGTGACGACCGGGTTGTTCTTGCGGGTGTCGATCTGGATCTCGAAGAAGTGCGCCGGCTTCCCCTTGCCGGTGCGGGTCGTCACGCGGATGGGCGCACCGGTGGTGAGCTGCGCGTACATGGCCGCGGCGCTGATGCCGATGCCCTGCTGCCCGCGCGACTGCTTCAACCGGTGGAACTTGGAGCCGTAGAGGAGCTTGCCGAAGATCTTGGGCGCCTGCGCCTTGACGATGCCCGGCCCGTTGTCCTCGACCGCGACGACGAAGCGGCCCTCCCCCTTCGTGAGATCGCCCTCCTTCGACCCCTCGAAGGCGAGGTCGCGCACCTCGATCGTGATCTCGGGGAGGATGCCCGCCTCCTCGCAGGCGTCGAGCGAGTTGGCCACGGCCTCCTTGATGGTGGTGAGGAGCGCCTTCGAGGGATTGTCGAACCCGAGCAGGTGCCGGTTCTTGGTGAAGAACTCGGAGATCGAGATCTCGCGCTGCTTCTGCGCCATCTGCTCGGCGGTGGCGCGGCGCTTGGGAGCGCGCGCGGGACGGGGCGCCGCCTCCGCCTCGTCCGGCACCGGGACCACCACCGGCTCCGGCGGCGCCGCGACCGCCGGCGCGGCGGCGACCTTGGCCGCGGCCTTGCGGGGTCTCGCCACCGGCTCCGCGGCCACCAGCTCGAGCTGCGCCGCACCCTTCCGCTTCGCCTTCGCCGCCATCCGGACTCCCGAGCGATATCGACCGCTTGCCTTTAGCACGGCGCCGCGCGCGGGCGCGAGAAAGCGTCCGGCGGCGGGAGGTGCGACAGGGGAGCAGCCGAGCGCGTTTGACGCGGGCCCCGGGCTGGCTATGTTCCGCCCATGGCCTGGTCCGAATCGACACCCGTGCGCGGCATCCCCGGTGGCAACCGGGGGGTCGGCCGCAACTACCTCAAGACCGCCATGCTGATGGCGTTCCTCATCGCCGTGCTCGCCATCGGCGGCAGCACCTGGGGCGGTTACCGGGGGATGCTGCTCTTCGGCGGCCTCGGCCTCGTCATCAACTTCTTCTCGTACTGGTTCTCGGACCGCATCGCGCTCATGGCGCACCGGGCGCAGCCGGTGACGCGCGAGCAGGTCCCGCAGCTCTACGAGATCGTCGAGCGGCTCACGCGCAAGGCGAAGCTGCCGATGCCGAAGCTGTACGTGATCCCGTCGGAGACCCCGAACGCCTTCGCCACGGGCCGGAACCCGTCGCACGCGGCGGTGGCGGTCACCGAGGGCATCATGCGGCTCCTCGACTGGCGGGAGCTGGAGGGCGTCCTCGCCCACGAGCTGTCGCACGTGCGCAACCGCGACATCCTCATCTCCACCATCGCGGCCGCGGTGGCGGGCCTCATCAGCTCGCTCGGCCACATGATCCAGTGGGGCGCGATGTTCGGCGGCCTCTCGCGCCGCGACGAGGAGGGGCGCGGCGGGGGCCTCGAGATGCTGGCCTGGGCCATCCTCGCGCCCATCATGGCGATGATCATCCAGCTGGCCGTCTCGCGCTCGCGCGAGTACGGGGCCGACGCCTCGGGCGCCGAGCTCGTCGGCGACCCCGAGCCGCTGGCGGACGCGCTCCTCAAGCTCGAGCGCGGCAACGAGGCCATCCCCTACCAGTACGGCGGGCCGGCGACCGCGCACCTCTTCATCGTGCACCCGTTCAGCGGCGCGGGCGGCGCGATCATGAACCTGCTCTCGACGCACCCGCCCATCGAGGAGCGCGTGCGCCGGCTGCGCGAGATGAAGCGCGGCATGCGGTTCGCCTAGCAGGCCGCGGTTCCGCCGGCGTCCACGTGGCGTTCGCCGTCAAGGCCGAGGTCCGCGACGCGCGGGCGAGGACGTTCGCGTTCGCGGCGCAGAAGACGATGTACGGCGGCAAGCAGGTCGCGGCGGGCGACACGGTGTACGTCTTCGCCAGCGAGAACGAGGGCGGGGCGGGCCTCGTCGCGCGCGGCGTCGTCACCTCGGCCGAGGCGGTCCCGAGGAAGCGCGGCGTCACCCGGCAGACGCCGCGCGTGACCATCGCCGTGCGGCGCACCGCGCTCGCCCGGCGCCCGCTGGGCCGCGCCGAGCTGCGGCCGTTCGCGGGGCGCGGCGACGCCGCGCCCGAGGCCGAGCTCCACTTCAAGCTCTACCGGCAGGCGACCGACAAGATCGCCGGCATCTCCGAGGAGACCGCGACCTTCCTCGAGCGCTTCTTCTGACCCGCGTCCGCTCCGGGCGGCGGCGCTACAGCGTGCAGGAGGCCGAGCCGCCCGGCGCGACGTCCACCTGAGACGACGCGATCGAGCCGCTCGCGTTGAGATAGCTGGCGGTGTAGGTGCCCGCCTGGAGCGACGCGTTCACCGGGCAGGCCACGGGCGAGATCTGGCACTGCTGCGTGATGTCGCAGCCCTGGTTCGCCTGGCACTGCTGCACCACCGGCGAGACCTCGATGATGTTGCCAGGCCTGAGCTCGGCCTGGCAGCTCGGGGAGCTGTCGGTGCACTGCGGGCACAGCCGGACGTTGATGGTGACCGGCGCGTTCGCGGCGAGCGTGCACCCCTGGTTCTGCGGCGTCACGCGTGCGTCCTGCGAGCTGCACGTGTCGCCGCCGCAGCCTGCGAGGGCGAGGAGCGCGACCGCGATCGTTCCGAGGGCCTTCTTCATGGACACACCTCCGGTGGGAGCCTCACCCGTGGACGCGCGCGGCGCGCCCGCGATTCACGGACTCAGGACGATCTTGCCGAAGTTCCACCGATCCTCCAGCAGCTTCTGCGCCGCAGGGGCCTCGGCGAGCGGCAGGACCCGATCGAGCACCGGCCGGAGCCTCCCTTGCTCCACGAGCGCCATCACGTCGAACAGCTCGCCCTTCGAGCCCATGGTCGACCCGAGCACGGAGAGGCTCCTGTAGAACACGTGGCGCAGATCGGTGGGCGGGTCGTACCCGGTGGTCGCGCCCACGGTCACGAGCCGTCCTCCGCGGCGCAGCGCGAGGAGCGACCTCTCCCACGTCGCCTTGCCCACGTGCTCGAAGACGACGTCCACGCCGCGCTTGTCGGTGAGCCGCCGCACCTCGGCGAGGAAGTCGTGCCGCGCGTAGTCGATGGCGTGGTCGGCTCCCAGCTCCAGGCCGCGGCGGCACTTCTCCTCGCTCCCGGCGGTGGTGAGGACGGTCGCCCCGAGCAGCTTCGCGATCTGGATGCCGGCGGCGCCGACGCCCGAGCCGGCGGCGTGGACGAGCACGGTCTCGCCCGGCCGGACCTGCGCGCGCGCCACGAGCGCGTGCCACGAGGTGAGGAACGTGAGCGGCACGCACGCCGCCTCGTCGAAGGAGAGGTTCTTCGGCCTGGGGAGGACGTTCTGCGCGGGGACGCTCACCCGCTCGGCGTACCCGCCCGCCACGTGCTCGCCGAGGATCGCATAGCTGCGGCACATGACGTCGTCGCCGGAGAGGCAGGCGCGGCACCGGCCGCAGGAGACGCCGGGGTTCACCACCACCTCGTCGCCTGGCGCGACGCCCTCGGCGCCCGGGCCGACGGCCTCGACCACGCCCGCGATGTCGGACCCGAGCACGTGCGGGAACGAGAGCTTGAGCCCCGGCCACCCCTGCCGCACCCAGACGTCGAGGTGGTTCAGCGCCACCGCCTTCACCCGCACCACCACGCGACCGGGTGCGGCCTCCGGATCGGGCAGCTCCTCGAGGCGGAGCGCGTCGAGCCCGCCGTGCGCGCGGAGCGTGACGGCCTTCATGGTGCCAGGACCGGGAACTGGCCGGCGGAGAACACCGTCCCGCAGATGGTCTCCGCCGCGAGGGCGGCGGGGTCGGTGGTCGGGCCGGTGGCGGGCTGCGGGGTGAAGGCCTCGCACATGTAGGCGCAGCCGCCGACCGGGTTGCAGTCGGTGCCGTTCGTGCGGAAGACCTCCTTCCACGTGACGAGGCAGCGCGGGGCCGAGGCGTCGCAGCGGTTGTTCGACCCGCGCAGGCTCAGCGTCGGGCCGCAGTTGGCCGACTGGTCCGGCCCGTACCCCCACTTCGCCGAGAGGTCCGCCACCGTCGTCCCGACGCCGCCGGCGCAGATGCCCTCCCGCGCGTTCATGAGCTTCTCGTCGTCGGTCGTGCCGCAGGCGAGCCCGGCGGCGACGGCCGCGAGCGCGGCGACGCAGGCGAGTCGGCGCATGGCGGGCGATCTAGCCTTTGGCCCCGCCCCTTGCCACCCGGGCCCGCGGTTGCTTGGATGGGGCTCGTGGCGGAGGCGGACCAGGTCGCGATCGCGGGCGCAGGGCCGGAGGCGTGCCTCCTCGCGCGGCTCGCCGCGCTGGGGGGCTGCGTGGTGCGGCTGTGGCACGCGTCGCCGGCGGTCCTGGACGCGGCGCAGGAGCGGATCCGCGCCGCGGTCGAGGCGGGCCTCGCCGCCGGGAGGCTGTCGCGGGACGACCGGCAGCGCGCGCTCGACGGCATCCTGGCGACCACCGACCTCGTCGAGGCGGTCACGCACGCGGACGTGGTCGTCGAGGCCGACGCGCCGCTGCCGCGATCCCGCCAGGACCTGTTCCTGCGGCTCGGCGAGTCGTGCCGCGCCAGCGCGCTCGTCGCGACGACGGGCGCCTCGCCCGACGAGCTCGTCGACTGGCTCCCGCAGCCGGGGCGGCTCGTGGGCCTGCGCCTCGGCGGCGCCGACGGCGCCGGCCCGGTGGAGGTGGTGGCGAGCGTCGAGACGAGCGCGCACGCACTGCGCCTCGCCTGCGCGTTCGTGCGGCGGCTCGGCCACGAGCCGGCGGTCCGCGGCGGCGCGGGGGAGCGCCAGGAATGATCGTCCGGGTCGATGCCCTCGGCCTGCTGCTCGAGGCGCGGCGCGCGCTCGTGGCCGAGGTCCCGGGCGGCTTCTTCGGCCTGGCGGCGCTCGGGCGCTGGTGGCTGCCTTCGGCGCTCCTCGCCGAGGGCGAGGCGCCGGCCGAGGTCGCCGCACGCGCCGTGAAGGCGCTCGTCGGCCTCGACCTCTCGGACGCCGTGCTGGTCGGCGCGCGCCCGCAGCAGGTCGGCCCCGGCTGGCAGCTCGGGCTCGTCGTCGCCGGCGCGCTCGGCGGCGACCCCGATCCCCACCCGCCCGCCACTGGCTACTCGCTGCGCACCCTCGGCGAGCTGCCCGACCAGGTCGGCCTGTGGCACCGCGACGACCTGGCCGTGCTCGCCGCGCGGTACGAGCGGCTCCGGTTGTGAGGGCATCGATCGCGTTGACGCTCGCGACGGGGGGTCCGGGGGGGGGGGGGAGAGTTTCTCCCCCCGGGGTGAGGCGCCGCCGGCGCCGGAATTCATCATGGCGGCGGAAGCGAC
The DNA here is from genome assembly GCA_035719345.1 of Anaeromyxobacteraceae bacterium. GTDB lineage: Bacteria > Myxococcota > Myxococcia > Myxococcales > Anaeromyxobacteraceae > Anaeromyxobacter_A. The sequence continues at coordinate 891 of DASTGH010000258.1, read as the reverse complement.
GCCGGCGGATCAATTCGAGTAGCCGCCGCCATGTCCCCCCACCGGCCGTGGCGGCGCCGGAGACCCCCCGCTAGGAGTCGCGACAGGAGGTGTCCATGGCCGCTTCGTCGCTCCTCGCGCTCATCCTCGGCGCGACGCCCATCAAGGTGGGCGAGAAGGCGCCCGACTTCACCCTCACCGACACGAAGGGCGGGACCGTCACGCTCTCCAAGCAGCTCCAGAGCGGACCCGTCATCCTCTTCTTCTTCCCCAAGGCATTCACGGGTGGTTGAACGAAGCAGACCAAAGCGTACCGGGACCGGTATGCCGACGTGGAGAAGAAGGGCGCGCACGTGTTCGGCATCTCGACGGACGACGCCGACACGCTGAAGCGGTTCAAGGCCGAGACGCAGGCGCAGTTCGAGCTGCTCTCCGATGGCGAGGGCAAGGTGGCGAAGCAGTACGTCGGCCTCATGCCGGTGGTGGGGCTCGCCAACCGGGCCAACATCGTCATCGGCACGGACGGCGTGGTGAAGGAGGTCGTCACCGGCGGCGACGCCGTGGACCCGTCGTCCGCCATCGCCTCCTGCCCGAGCCACAAGGCGGGGACCTGAAGATGCTGCGGATCCTCGCGCGGCTCGCCGGGGCGCTGGAGCGGCGCGTCCTGGGCGTGTCGGCGGAGGAGATCCGCTACACCTTCGAGGACGTGCGCAACGAGCTGCGCGCCACGCGCGCGGAGCTGAAGGCCGAGATCGCGGCGCTGCGGGCCGACGTGGAGCGGCTCCAGGAAACCGCGTCCGCGACCTCCACGGACTCCCTCCCCCGCACCAGGGTGGGCGGGACGGGGGGGTCGGGGGCAGAGCCCCCGACTTAGCAGGCGGGAACCGGCGGCTCGCTCGCGTAGCGAGCGAA
>DASTGH010000257.1:0-3826 GCA_035719345.1 Anaeromyxobacteraceae bacterium | reverse complement strand
GTCTCGATCGCCGCGGTCCACCGCGACCCCGCGCAGGCGACGGAGGCCGTGGAGGCGGCGCTGGCGGCGATCCGGCACGTGGACGCGACCATGACCGTCTTCCGGCCGGAGAGCCAGGTCGGGCGCCTCAACGCGGAGGGCCGGGTGGAGCGGCCGGACCCGCACCTCGTCCGCGTGCTGGAGCGGGCGCGGGAGCTGGCGGCGGCGTCCGACGGAGCCTTCGACCCGACGGTGCAGCCGCTGTGGCTCCTCTGGACGCGCTGCCGGCGCGAGCGGAGGCTCCCGCTGCCCGGCGAGCTCGCCGAGGCGCGCGCGCGGGTGGGGTGGCGCGCGCTCGAGGTGGACGCCGGGCGCGTCGCGCTCGCCCGGCCCGGGATGGGCATCACGCTGAACGGCATCGCCCAGGGCTACGCCGCCGACCTCGCCGCCGCCGCGCTCCACCGCCACGGCGTGGGCGATCACCTCGTCGACGCCGGGGAGTGGGGCGCCGGGGGCGCGCGCCAGCCTGGCAGGCCGTGGATGGTCGGGATCCGTCACCCCCGCGACCCGGACGCGCTCGTGGGCGCGGTGCGCATGGACGGGCGTTTCCTCGCCACGTCGGGCGACTACGCCACGCCCTTCAGCGACGACCTCGTCCACCACCACCTGCTCGATCCCCGGACCGGCGACTCGCCGCCCGCGCTCTCGGCCGTGACCGTCGCGGCGCCGAGCGGCCTCCTCGCCGACGCGCTCACCAAGCCGCTCATGATCCTGCCGCGCGACCGGGCCGAGGCGCTGCTCGCCCGCTTTCCCGGTGCGGGCGCGGTCTGGCTCGACAAGCTGGGCCGCGTCGCCGGCGTCCGCGGAATCGAGCTCTTGCCGGCGTGAGCGCGGCCGCCGGACGGGGCGGCGCCGGCTACCGGGCGATCCCGTGCTTGCGGATCCAGCGGTAGAGCGTCATGCGCGAGACCCGCAGCGACTGGGCGGTCTTGGCGACGTTCCAGGAGCTCGCCTCGAGGGCCCGGAGCAGGGCGTCGCGGTCGCCGTCCTGGTCCGCGGGCGTGGGCTGCTCCGGCGCGCCGGCGGCCGAGGCCGGCGGCGGGACCGGCGCGGTGGCGGGGCGCGGCTCGGGCGGCTGTGGGTGCGCGGTGGCGCCGCCCCGCTCGCGCACCTCCTCGGGGAGGTCGGCCGCGTCGATGACGGAGCTCGCCGCCGTGGCGGCGGAGCGGAGGATGACGTTGCGCAGCTCGCGGACGTTGCCCGGCCAGGCGTAGGCCATGAGCGCCGCGTCGGCGGCGGGCGAGAGCGCCAGCCCGGAGCGCCCGAGCTGCCCCTCCGCCTCGCGCAGGAACGAGCGCGCCAGGAGCGGCACGTCGCCGGCGTGGTCGCGCAGCGGCGGTACCGCCACGGCGAGCACGTTGAGCCGGAAGAAGAGGTCCTGGCGGAACCGGCCGGCCCGGATCTCCTCGGCGAGCGGCTTGTTGGTGGCGGCGACGACCCGCAGGTCGACGCGCCGGGGCGTGCTCCCGCCGAGGCGCACCACCTCGCGCTCCTGCAGGACGCGCAGCAGCGCCGTCTGCGCCTGCGGCGAGAGCTCGCTCACCTCGTCGAGGAAGAGCGTCCCGCCGTGCGCCTCCTCGAACTTGCCGGCGTTGCCTTCCTTGCGGCCGCCGGTGAAGGTCCCCGCCTCGTAGCCGAACAGCTCGGCCTCGAGCAGCGCCGCCGGGATGCACCCGCAGTTCACGGCGACGAACGGGCCGTCGGCGCGGGCGCTGGCGCCGTGGATGGACTGGGCGAAGAGCTCCTTGCCGGTGCCCGACTCGCCGGTGAGCACGACCGGCAGGTCGTTGCGCGAGGCCGCCCGGGCCAGGGAGGTGGCGGCCAGCAGCGCCCGCGCCTCGCCCAGGATCTGGCCGAAGTCGTAGCGCGCCACGTTCCCGCCGGCGGCGCCCGCGCCGGCGCGCGGCGCGGCCCGGGAGCGATGGGTGGGAGCGGACGGGGAGGCCGCGGACGCCTGCGGGGCGAGCACGCGCACGACCGCGCCGACGGGCAGCCCCTCGTAGCGGACCGGCAGCGGGGCGAGGCGCACCTTGCCGAGCCCCCCGGGCCACTCCACCAGCAGGTCGGCGTCGCCGGACGGCTGCTGTCGCAGCGCGACGTCGAGGACCTCGCGGATGGAGGTGGGGACCGCGTCGGCCTGCAGCCCGAGCCGCCGCCGGGCCGCGTCGTTGGCGGCGAGCACGCGGCCCTGGGGATCGACCGCGAAGAGCCCATCGCCGGAGGAGGGGGCCGTGCGGAAGGCGTACTCCACGACCTGGTCGCGCACGGCGCGCGCCGAGCGGACCCGCTCCTCGACGGCCCGCGCGATGGCGCGGGCCATGACGAGGCCCTTCACGTCGTGCGCCGTCCAGGGGCCGGTGATGTCGACGATCCCGAGGAGCTCCCCGGTGCCCGGCTCGAGCAGCGGCGAGGCGCAGCAGTCCCAGGACTGCCACGCCTCGACGAAGTGCTCCGAGGCGAAGACCTCGACGGCGCGGCGCTCGGCGAGCGCGGTGCCCGGGCCGTTCGTGCCGGCGGACTCCTCGCGCCAGTTCGCGCCGGGGCAGAAGTTGATGGCGGCGAGCCGCTCCGCGACCTTGGGGTTCCCCGAGATCGAGAGCATCCATCCCTTCGGATCGAACCAGGCGAGCGCGTGCTCGGAGCCGGTGAGGCGCGTCCCGAACTCGTCGAGCACCGGCTTCGCCAGCGCGAAGGCCTCGTCCTGCTTGCGGCGGTGCTCCAGGTCGGACGGCGTCAGCAACCGGGTGCAGCGCTGGATGTGGGCCTGGACGCCGAAGGTGTCGCGCGCCCGCCGCCAGGACCTCAGGATCTCGGCGGACAGGCCCTCGATCTCGACGCCGTCGGCGACGAAGCTGTGCCAGGCCTTGTCGAGGAAGACCCGGCGGGACTTCTCCTCGCGGGTCTCGCTCCACCCCTGCGCCATGCGGGCCTCCTCGGTCCGTGAAGTGCCATGTGGGTGGTACGTGATGGTGATTCGGGCCGCCCGTTGTAGGTCCTGTCGCCGCCTGATTTCAAGACGCGGTGCTGCAATTGACCGCAGTTTTTGGTCCTTTCGGGTGATGGACAAACTGTGTTTATACCCTATTGGGTCTTTTATGGGCATCCGAATGGGAGCTCGAGCCCTCCGTTCGACGGCGCGGGTGACATGTCACGCGCTGTGACGGTGCTCGCGGGGCGCGACGCGGAGCGGCACGCTCGCGCCCGCCGCGCTCATCCCCGCGTGAACAGGGCTCGCCTCCGCGCGGACGCAGGGTTCGCGGGCGATGGCGCGCTCATTGAAGGCCACCCACGTCGCGCGCCGGCGGAGGATCGCGATGCTGGTCACGGTGAAGCTGTACGGCAGCTTTCGCGTCGGCCGCTTCGACGTGGCGCAGATCGCGCGCGCGCCGGGCGGCACCATCGCGAGCATCCTCAAGGACCTCGGGCTCCCGCGCGGCGCCGTCGGCCGGGTCATGGTGGACGACCGCGTCGCCGACCTCGCCTACCGGCCCGGCGACGGCGAGACGCTCGCCGTCTGGCCCTCGGCCCCGAGCTGATGCCGCGGCGCGGCGCAGCGGGCGCGTCATTCCCGCGCGCCGCCGCGCCCACCCCGGTCGATGACGTGCACGGCCGTGGCCTTGAACGACGCGAAGACCTCGAGCCCCTCGCGCAGGCCGAGCGCCGCGATCGACTCCGGCGTCACGTAGGACGACGCCGGGAAGCCGCAGTCGACCGAGACCTTGAGGTACGGGCCGAGCGACGCGACGCCCGTCACGCGCGCGCGATAGACGTTGCGCGCGCTCGTGCC
>DASTGH010000256.1:0-5060 GCA_035719345.1 Anaeromyxobacteraceae bacterium | reverse complement strand
GCCGGCACGGCGATCGCGGCCGTCGAGCAGGAGGGGTTCGGGCTCGTGCGGCCTCCCGGCCACCACGCGTACGCCGACCGCCAGATGGGCTTCTGCCTCGTCAACAACGCCGCCGTCGCGGTCCGCCGCGCCCAGGTTCGCGCCGGCGTCCGGCGCGCGCTCGTCGTCGACTGGGACGCGCACCACGGGAACGGGACCGAGGCCCTGTTCCTCGGCGACCCCGAGGTGTACGTGCTCTCCCTCCACCTCAGCCCCGGGTACCCCTGGAGCGGGGACGCGTCCGAGCGCGGGGTGGGCCCCGGGCACGGCGCGACGCTCAACGTCCCGCTGCCGGCCGGCACCGGCGGCGCGGAGTACCGCCGGCGGTTCGGGGCGGCGCTCGACGAGGCGCTCGCCGCCTTCACGCCCGACCTCGTGGTGCTCTCCGCCGGCCTCGACCTGCTCGACGGGGATCCCGAGGGTGGCCTGGCGCTCGCGCCGGCGGACCTGCACGGCCTGGCGGGCGACCTGCTCGCGCGGCTCCCTGCCGCGGCGCGGGGTCGCGTCGCCGCGGTGCTCGAGGGCGGGTACGCGCTCGGGCGCATCGGCGCGGGGCTCGTGCAGCTGCTGCGCGGGCTCGCCGGTCTCCCACCTGCGCCCACCTGAGCGCCGGTCGGCGCACCGCAGGGTACGGCGTCGAGAAGCCCAGGCGTTCCGGGGAGGAGCGCGGGTGCGACGAGATGCCCGGGTTCGTACCTGGACCGGGCCGTGGACGGGTGCTCTGGTCGTCGCGTCCGGAGGGATATCGCATGCCCCGCACCACGGAAGAGCCCCCCAGTCCCATCGCCCGCGCCGCCCCGGCGCGGGCTCCCCGCATCACCTGCGTCGGCGTCGGCCTCGCCGACCCGGGCGCCCGCGCGACGCTGCAGGCCTGGCTCGAGGTGGCCCCTGCGCTCGCCCGCCGCACCGGCAGCCGCCAGACCCGCACCCGGCTCGCCGACGCGCGCCGCATCGGGCGCGAGCTGGCGCGCGTCCTCGACGGGCTGGAGCCGGGCGAGGGTCGCGCCGCCGACCGCACGCTCCACCTCGCGGTCGCGCTGGGGCGCGTCCATGCCGTCTCCTCCATGTTCGCCTGCCCCGGCGGCACCTTCGTCGAGCTGCTGGTGACGGCGCCGTGGAACCTGCTCGGCGCGGCCGACCCGCCGGACGCGCGGACGGTCCGGGGCGCCGGCAAGGCGCTCGTGGCGGCGGCCGCGGCCTGGAGCCGCGCCCGCGGCTGCGGCGGGGCGGTGGCGCTCCAGGCCGGAAACCCGCGCTGCGCCGAGATCTACGACCACCTCGGCTTCCGGGAGCTGCGCCCCGAGGACGACCCGCTCGCGCTCGTGCCGCAGGGCGCGCGCGGCTGGTCGCCGGAGATCCTGCGGGTGGCCGCCGGCCGGCCCGGGCCCGCCGAGCGCCGCCGGCCCTGGCTCGTCCTCCCGGGCGCGCGCGCCGACGCGCTGGCGGCACCGCTGCGGGCGGCGGGGTGACCGGCGCGGCCGCGTCCACGGGCCGCGCGTCAATCGGGATGCCCGGGCGCATGGCAGGCCACCCGCAGCGAGCTCCACGCCCACACGACGAGGCAGTGTCGCAGGACGTCGGCGCCAAGCACGCCTTCGAAGCAGCGGCTCGATGTCGGCAGCACGAGCAGCGGCTCGAAGAAGACCGCCCCCGCGAACTCGACCCCCACGCCCTGGACGAGCAGCGCCGCCCCCGTGGAGGCGTGACCCCTCGTCGTCGACGGCGCTCCGGTCACGTCCGAGAGCGACCGGAGCGCCGAACTGTTGCGCGTCAGGGCGGAGTGCGACGCCCCCGTGTCGATCATGAGCTCGCTGCTCACGCCGCTCACGGTCGCGGACACGACGCGCTGACGGCGGCTCCACAGGTCAGGCCGGCTCCGCAGGTCGACCCGTCTCCGCGGGCTCCACAGGCCCTCCTGGCAGGTCCGGTAGGTGAGCTTGCGGAGCGCGCTGCCGTCGCGGCCGACGCGCGCCACCGCGTCGGGCTCGGGCTCGAGCCGGAGCTCCCGGCGCTCGAGGTCGATGACGGCGGCCCAGCCGGGCTCGACGAGATCCTGCGGCGAGAGGACGGCAAGCGTCTCGACGGCGTCGTTGGCGCCGAAGTCCATGGCCGTCGGCAGGGGCTCGCCCTCGAACCGCACCGGAACCGCCTTGACGGTGCCGAGCGAGAATGCGGTCCCGAGCGCGTCGCGAAAGGTGGCGTTGGAGGTCGTCGACGTGATCTCGAGCCCGAGCTCCCGCACCACCGAGGCCGGCAGGATGCTGCGCGGCGCGCCGGTGTCGAGGAGCAGCCGCATGGGCCGCCCCGCCACGATCGCCCGCACGAAGGGCTGTACGCCATCCGGCGAGGACACCACCTCGAGCGGCGCGACGCGCGCCGCCGGCGCCGAAGGCGGGGGCGGCTCGGGGGCATGGGCGCACGCGGCCAGCAGCAGCGACGCTGCGATGCCGATGCGGGGTGTGACCATGCGTCGAATGGTACCACGCGATGCAGGCGCCGCCGCTTCGCAACCGCGTCAGTCGGGGTGTCCGGGCGCATGGCAGGCCACCCGCAGCGAGCTCCACGCCCACACGAGCGTGCAGTGGCGGAGGAGGTCCGCGCCGAGGGCGCCCTCCCAGCACGGGCTGGACGTCGGCACGACCAGCAGCTGCTCGGTGAAGGTGGTCCCCGCGAACTCGATGGGCACGCCTTGCACGAACAGCGCCTGGCCCGTCGATGCGTGGCTGGCGGTCGCTCCCAGCGATCCCTTCATGCGCGCGAGCGCGGGGAGCGCCGGGTTGTTTCGCGTCAACGCGGTCCGCGACGCGCCGGTGTCGACCACCAGCTCCGAGGGCACGCCGCCGACGACGGCGGTGACGATGCGGTGGAAGCGATTGAAGAAGCCCTCCGCGCTGCAGGTGCGGAAGGCGGTCTCCCGCAGCGGAGAGCCGTCGCGACCGGTGCGCGCCAGCGCCTCCGCCTCCGGCTCGTAGCGGAGCTCCTTCCGCTCCAGGTCGATGACCGCCGCCCAGCCCGGGGCCACCAGGTCCTGCGGCGCCAGGACCGGGAACGCCTGCCGCTCCCCGTTCGCCAGGAAATCCATCCTGGTCGCGACCGCCTCGCCCTCGAACTGCACCGGCACGGCCTTCACCGTGCCGAGCCTGGTCGTCCGCCCGTTCGCGTCGATGATCTGGTCGTCCGAGTCGCTCGACCAGATCCGCAGGCCGAGCTCGCGCGCCAGCGCGGTGGGAAGCACGCTGCGCGTCGCGCCGGTGTCGAGGAGCAGCAACATGGGCTTGCCCGCCACGGTCGCGCGCACGAACGGCCGGATGCCACCGGGGGACGCGTGCACCTCCAGCGAGGCCGCGCGCCTCGCCGGCGGCGGCCCGTGGGCGCACGCCACGAGGAGGACGGCCAGCGCCGCCGGGAGAGCGTTCCGGGGTCGTCGCATGGGCCCACGGTACCACCGGCCGCGTGCGCGCCGGCGGCCGCCCGGGAGCCCGAACCCGTGACCTGCCAACCGCTGCGACCAGCTGCGACGGGTGGCCGGGCTGCTCGCGCGCACGACGGACTTTCACTATTTGTGCGCTGTCGCCGGGATAAGCAAGTTCACCCGTTCGGGGCCGCCGGTCTTGACCGGCGGCTACCCGACCCTCGCCAGCTTCACGAGGGTGCGCCGTGCGGCTTCTCGCCCGCGGCGAGCTCGGCCCTCGCCTCAGCTCCGAGCTCCGCCTTGGCGGTGCGAGGAGATCACGCACGCGCGCACGTCCATGGGCCGCCGCCGATGACCGGGAAAGGCTCCTAGTTGACGAACCGTCGCATGGCGACGTTGTTGAGCAGGCCGATCCCGGTGAGCACGGCCACGACCGACGAGCCGCCGTAGCTCATGAGCGGCAGGGTGACGCCCACCACCGGCAGCACGCCCGTCACCATCCCCATGTTGATGAACGCGTGCCAGAACAGCATCCCGGTCACCCCCACCGCCAGGAAGTGGCCGAAGCGGTCCCGCGCGTTGCCCGCGATCCCCAGCGCCGACACCACCAGCGCGTAGTAGAGGCCGAGCAGGAGCAGGCAGCCGACGAACCCGTGCTCCTCCGCCCACACCGAGAAGATGAAGTCGGTGTGCTGCTCGGGGAGGAACGAGAGCAGCGTCTGGGTGCCCTGCCCCCAGCCCTTCCCCAGCCCCTGCCCCGAGCCGACCGCGATCATCGACTGGGTGGCGTGGTAGCCCGAGCCGAGGACGTCCGCCTCCGGGTTGAGGAAGGTCTCCACCCGCTTGCGCTGGTAGGGCTTGAGGTGCGGGTACGCGAACACCGCGCCCGCGACGACCACCGCCAGCACCGCCACGAGCGCCTGCCACCGCACCCGGGCGAAGAGCATCATGGTGGCGCCGACCGAGACCACGATGAGCGCCGTGCCGAGGTCGGGCTGCTTCAGGATGAGCACGGCGGGCAGCAGCGTGATGGCCGCCGGGACGGCGAGCGACAGCAGGCCGTACCCGTCCTTGCGCTTGCCCGCGTCCATGTGGAACCAGCGCGCCAGCGCCAGCGCCACCGCCACCTTGGCGAGCTCGGAGGGCTGCAGGTTCACCGGCCCGATGTCGATCCAGCGCCGCGCGCCCATGATGACGCGCCCCTTCACGAAGACCACGAGCAGCAGCAGGATGACGAACGCGTAGAACGGGTAGGCGAGCCGCATGAAGCGCCGGTAGTCGAAGAGCCCGATGCCGAGCGCGATGGCGGCGCCCACCGCCATGTAGGAGACCTGCGAGATCCACACCGGGGCGTGCGCGCTGCGCGACGCCGAGGCGAGGTTCCACACGCCCAGCGCCGCGATGGCCATCACCAGGAAGGCGACGTGCCAGGGGTAGTGCGCGAAGGCGCGGCGCCGCGAGGAGGCGAGGCCGGCGCGCGGCAGCGGGAGATCAAGCGCCACGCTTCTCCTCCACGACGGCGGCGGGGACGGTCGGCGCCGGCGGCGCGACGGCCGGCGCGCGCGGCGCGGCGGGGGATGGGCGCGGGGGCGCGGCCACAGGCGGCGCC
>DASTGH010000255.1:0-6327 GCA_035719345.1 Anaeromyxobacteraceae bacterium | reverse complement strand
CGCTCATCGGGGCGGCCGCGTCGCCGGGCGTCGACCCGGCCCGGCTCGACGCCGAGAAGGAGCGCGCCGACAAGGCCGAGGCGAAGCTCGTCGAGACGCGGAAGCGCCTGGCGGAGCTGGAGCGCGACCTGCGCGGCGCCCGCGGCCGGCTCGAGACCGAGAAGCGCGTCTACATGGTGCAGAAGGGCGAGCTCGAGCTCTCCAACGACCGCTACGTCGAGCTGCGCCGCCGCCACGACGCGCTCCGCAAGGACCACGACGAGCTGGTCGAGGCCGTCCGCCAGGCGGCGCAGGAGGAGCGGCGCCTGGCCGAGGCCGAGAAGCCGGCGGCCGCCCAGCCCGTCGAGGCGGGGAAGCCGGCCTAGCCGCCGCCCTTCACCTCGCGTTGGCGAGCAGCTTGTAGAGCGGCGCCAGGTCCCGGAACGCGCCCAGCACGTCGCCGAGCGCGAGGTTCCGCGCCTCCTCCGCCGGCCAGGCCGTGCCCACGTCGATCCCGGGCCCGGCGTTCGCCTCCGGCGCGAGCGCGTCGGCGAGCTCCTCCCAGAACGCGGTCGAGTGCGCCGGCGCGATCTCGGGCAGCTCCTCGTAGTCCCAGCTCGCGTAGCTGCGGAGCTTGCGGAAGGGCTTCCCCTTGCGCGCGAGGTTCGACGCCTCGCGCTGCAGCGCGCGCCGCATGACCCCGTCGCGGTCGGCGCCGCCGCGCACGGCCACGCGCGCGTGCAGCTGCTCGCGCGTCACCACCAGCGCCAGGTACGGCACCTTGTGATAGCCCTTGTCGCTCGCGCAGAAGGCGACGAACCCCTCCTCCGGCGCGACGTCGCGGCGCCGCACGAGCTTGCCCGGGTGGACGAGCAGCGGGACCGCCGCGACGCGCGAGAGCCCGGCCACGACCACCTCGGCCACGCGCGAGAGCGCGGGGGCGAGCCGGGCCTCGATGGCGTCGGCCCGCTCCTCCGGATCGGCGATCCGGAAGACGGCGAACTGGTCGGGTCCGATTCCGAGCCCAGCCATTTCCACCTCGCGAGCGAGCGGCCATCGTATCACGGCCCAGGACGCCTCACAGCGGCGCGTGGACGGGCCCCGAGATCGCCTGTTAAGTTCCCCGCCCTCATGCAGAAGGCGGAACGTCTGCTCGATCTGGCCGCCTTCCTCCTGCGCGCGGCCGAGCCCGTCTCCTGGCGCGAGATCCAGGAGCAGTTCCCGGGCGAGTACGGCGGATCGGAGGAGGCCTCCATCCGCAAGTTCGAGCGCGACAAGGCGGAGCTGCTCGAGCTCGGGATCCCGGTGCGCTGGGAGCCGGGGGACGAGGACCTGCCCGCCGGCTACGTGATCGATCGCGACGAGTTCTACCTCCCGAACCTCGAGCTGCAGCCCGAGGACCTGGCGCTCCTCTACGTGGCCGGCTCGGCGGCGCTTGCGCAGGGAGCGTTCCCCTACGCCCGCGACCTCGCCCACGCGCTCAACAAGCTCTCCTTCGCCGCGCGCGCGCCCGGTGCCTCGGAGACGGCGGCGCTCGCGGCGCGGCGGCTCTCGCGCGGCGAGGAGGGCGAGCTGGCCCGCGGCGCCGGCGAGGAGCTGGCGGCGGCGGCGCGGCGGCTCGAGGAGCTCTCGGCGGCGGTGGTGGCGAAGAAGCGGGTGCACCTCGCCTACCAGGGCGCGGAGCGCGCCGCCCGCACCGAGCGCGACGTCGATCCCTACGGCCTGTACCAGTCGGGCGGCTCCTGGTTCCTGGTGGGCCACTGCCACCTGCGCCAGGCGCTGCGCACGTTCCACGTCGGGCGCATCCAGGAGCTGGCGGTGAACCCGACCGCCCCGCGCACGCCCGACTTCGAGGTGCCGGAGGCGTTCGAGCTGCGCGAGCTCGCCACCCGCGAGCCGTGGGAGTACGACATCGAGGAGCCGCAGCGCTGCACGGTGAGGCTCGAGCCGCCGGTCTCGCCCGAGGCGCGCGCCGCCTTCGGGCCGCACGCCGAGCTGCGCGACGAGGATGGCGCGGTCGTGGTCGAGCTCACCGCCAAGAACCCCGAGGCGCTGGTCCGGCACGTGCTCTCCCTGGAGCGAGCCGAGATCGTCGCGCCCCGGCGGCTGCGCGACCGCGCGCGCAGCATCCTCTCCGACCTGGCCCGGCGGTGCCCGTGAGCACCACGCGCGCGCGGGCGGCGGCGCCCAAGAGCGATCCGCGCGAGCGGCTGCGGCGGGTGCTCTTCCTCGTCCCGTACGCGGTGCGCCACCCCGGCATCGCGGTGGGCGAGCTGGCGCGCAAGTGCGGCGTCACGGAGAAGGAGCTGCTCGAGGACCTCGACTTCCTGCTCGGGGTGGGGTGCCCGCCGTTCGCGCCCGACGACTTCCTCGACCTCTACGTCGAGGGCGACCGCGTCTACGTGGCGCTGCACCAGAGCTTCTCGCGCCCCCCTCGCTTCACCGAGAGCGAGGCGGCGGCGCTGGCCGCGGCGGCGCAGGCGCTGGGCGGCGAGGGCAAGGACCGGGCGCTCGAGGCGCTGCGCGCGTCGGTGCCGCGCGACCGCCGCCGGCGCTTCGACGAGCTGTCGCGGCGCATCTACGCCGGATCGCCGCCGGCGCCGGGCTCGGTGCTGGCGAGGCTGCAGCGCGCCATCGCCGACCGGCGCGAGGTGCGCATCCGCTACTTCACCCAGACGCGCGGCGCCGAGGGCGAGCGGGTGGTCCGGCCGTGGACGCTCGCCCAGCGCTTCGGCCACTGGTACCTGTACGGCTTCGATCTCTCGCGCGAGCGGCCGCTGCCGTTCCGCCTCGACCGGATCCGCTCCTGCGAGGTGGGCGAGGCGCGCTTCGAGGCGCCCTCCGAGGCACAGCTGGCCCGGGCGCGGCTCTTCTCCGACGCGCAGGGCGAGCCGGTCCGCATCCGCCTCGGCCCGCGCGGCGCCGCCTGGGCGCTCTCCCGCCCCGGGGTCGGCCTCGTCGCGCGCGAGGAGGGCGGCGGGGCGGTGGTCGAGATCCCCGGGGCCAGCGAGGACTGGGCGACCCGCTTCGCGCTCTCCTTCGGCGGCGAGGCGGAGGTCATCGCGCCGCCGCCGGCGCGGCGGCACTTCGCCGAGGCGGTCCGGCGCGCCCTGGCGCGCTACGGACCCGGCCCGGCGCGGTCCGCGAGATGATGGCGGTACCCCCGGGTGTGCCATACCCGTGGTTCGCGGCCTGCGCCGCCCCGTCGGATCGCGGGGTTGGCGTCGGCACGGCGGTCGCATTTTCCGGGGCCGCAGTCAGCGAAAGGCCCCTCCGCCATGGCCCGAGTGCTCATCGTCGACGACACCGACATCGTGAGAAAGGCGCTCGAGCTGGCGCTACGCAAGATGGGCCACGAGGCCGAGAGCACGAACGAGCCGCGCGTCGCGCTCGACATGGCCCGCGCCCACCCTCCCGACCTGGCGCTGCTCGACTACCGGATGCCGGGCATGGACGGGGCGACGCTCTTCGGCGAGATGGAGAAGGCGCTCGGCGACCGCTGCCCGAAGGTGCTGTTCGTCTCGGCCACCCCGCCCGAGGAGGTGCGCGCGCACCTCGCCGGCGAGCGGCAGCCGGTCGGCTACGTGAAGAAGCCGTTCCACCTCGACGACCTGTCGAGGGTGGTCACGACCGCGCTCGCGCCCTAGGCGCCCTTCGACTCCGCTGCGCTACGCTCAGGGCGCGCGGAGAGGACGTTCCGCCCTACCGCCGCACCTTGGCCCGCTCGAAGGCGAGGTCGGCGACCGCGGCCATGTCCTTCTCGCCGCGTCCGCTCGCCGCCGCGTCCTGGAACACGTGGCGCACCGCCGCGTTCACCGGCAGCTGCGCGCCCTGGTCGGCCGCCGCCTCCTGCGCCAGCCGCTGGTCCTTCTCCGCGAGCGCGATGGCGAAGCGCGGGCTCCAGTCGCGCTGCATGACCTGCTCGCCCTTCATGAGATAGAGCGGCGAGTGGAAGCCCGAGGCCTGGATGGTGTCGACCATCTTCTGCACGTCGAGGCCGCCCGAGGCGCCGAGCGCCAGCGCCTCGCCGAACGCCGTGACCATCGCGCCGCCGACCGCGTTCACCACCAGCTTCATGAGCGCGGCCTGCACCGCGTCGTCGAGCTCGATGAGCTTCGCCGAGATGGCGTGCAGCGCCGGGCGCGCCTTCTCCCGCGCCTCCGCCGGACCGCCCGCCACCACCACCAGCTGCGCCTTCTCTGCCGCGGCGCGAGAGCCGAGCAGCGGCGCCGCCAGGAAGGCGCAGCCGCGCTCCCTCACGCGCGCCGCCACCGAGCGCGTCTCGCGCGTGCCGGAGGTGCCGCAGTCGACGAGGATCTCGCCCGGGCGCATCCCGGCGAGCACGCCGTCCGGCCCCTCCAGCACCGACTCGAGCGCCTTCTCGTCGGCGAGGCAGGTGAAGACGAGGTCCTGGTCCGAGGCGGCGGCGCGCGGCGTCGGCGCCAGCGTCGCGCCCTTCTTGACCAGCGGCTCCGCGCGCTCGGCCGTCCGGTTCCAGACCGTGACCACGTAGCCGGCCTTCCGGAGGTTGTTGGCGAGGGGTGCGCCCATGGTGCCGAGGCCCACGAATCCGATCCGCATGCGCATGAGCCTCCCCATATCCCACGTGTCGTTCGTGGAAAAGCTCGGAGTGGGGCGCGGTTTCGGCGGGCGGGGTGCGGCCGGGGGCCCCTGGCGCGCCGCACCGTGTCATGCGAGGCTCCGGGGCCGTCATGGCCAAGCACGACGTCGTCGTCATCGGGGGCGGCATCAGCGGTCTCACGTTCGCGGCGGAGGCCGCCCGGGCCGGGCGCCGCGCCCTCGTCCTCGAGGCCGAGCCGCGCCTGGGCGGGTGCCTCGCCACGCACCGCGACGGCTCGGGATTCTGGCTCGAGCTGGGCGCCCACACCTGCTACAACTCGTACTACGGGTTCACGGAGGTGGCGGACGCCTGCGGGCTGCGCGGAGAGGTGGTCCAGCGCGCCAAGACGCACATGCGCATGCTCGACGGCGACCGGCTCGTGCCCGGCTCGAACCTCGGGATGCTCCTGCGCCTCTTCTCCTGGGGCGAGCTCCTCGCCGCCGCCCCCCGCATGCTCCAGGCGATGGCGGGGCGCCTGCCCAAGGACGGGCACACGGTCTACTCGTACTACTCGCGGCTCGTCGGGCGGAAGAACTACGGAAGCGTGCTCGGGCCGATGCTCTCGGCGGTCCCGTCGCAGAGCGCGGACGCGTTCCCCGCCTCGATGCTGTTCAAGGTCCGCAAGGTGCGGCGCAAGGAGTACCCCCGCAGCTTCACGCTGCGCGGTGGGCTGCAGAGCTTCGCCGAGGCGCTGGCGCGCCAGCCTGGGGTGACGGCGGTGGCGGGCCAGGCGGCCGCGGCCGTGGAGCGTGCCGGCGACGGCTTCGCGGTGGTCACCGAGGTGGGGGAGCGCCACGAGGCGTCGGTCCTGGCGCTGGCCACGACGCCGGGCGCGGCCGCGCGCCTCCTGCGCGGCGCCGACCCGGAACTGGCGGGCCAGGCGGCGCGGGTGAAGGAGGCCGTCGTGGACAGCCTCGGCTTCGCCGTCCGCGCGGAGAAGGTCGCTTCGCTGCCCGTCTCCACCTTCCTCGTGCCGCGGGAGGACCTGTTCCACTCGGTCGTGACGCGCGACCCGGTGCCGGACGCCACCTGGCGCGGCTTCGCCTTCCACTTCAAGCCGGGGCTCGACCGCGACCGCCGCATCGCGCGCGCCGCCGCGCTCCTCCGCCTGGCGCCGGCCGATCTGGAGGGACCGGCCGAGCGCCGCACCACGCTGCCCTCGCCGGTGCTCGGGCACGAGGAGGTGGTGCGCGAGATCGACCGCCTCACCGCCGGCCGCCGCCTCTGCGTGGCGGGGAACTGGTTCGCCGGGCTGTCACTCGAGGACTGCGTGGAGCGGGCGCGGAGCGAGTGGAAGCGGGTGGCGGGGCTCGGCTAGGCGCGCGCGCGGCGCGCCTCGCTCGCCGGGGTGGCCTCCGGCCCGATGCGAGCGCCTTCCAGCCGGAACGCCCCGATGGCCGCGGCCAGCTCGTGCGCCTGCGTCGACAGCTCCTCCGCGGCGGTGGAGGACTGCTCGGCGCTGGCGGCGTTCTGCTGGGTGACGCGGCCGATCTCCTCCACCGCGCGCTCGAGCTGGCCGATGCCGGCCGCCTGCTCCCGGGCGGCGAGACGACCGCGTTTCCCGCCTCCGCCAGTCGCCCCACCTCGTCGTCGGCGCGGTGCTCGATCCTCACCTCCAGGTCGCCGCGGGCGAGCGCGCCGGCGGCCGCGGCCATCGCCTCGACGGGCGCGGCGGTGCGCGCGGCGGTCCGGAGGGCCCAGAAGCGGGCGCCGGCGAGCCCGGCCGC
>DASTGH010000254.1:0-15256 GCA_035719345.1 Anaeromyxobacteraceae bacterium | reverse complement strand
TGCCTCCTCGCCGCCGCGCGACCTTCGAACGAGGGCTGCGCCCTTCGGTTCGGGCGCGTGCGCGTGCCGAACCTCGCCCCGCCCCACTCCTGCTCGGCGGGTCCCATGCGCGCTCGCGAGCCGCTGCGCGGCTCTTCGCTCGCGCGCCCCGCCTCGGAGGGCTCCGCCCTCCCCCCACTGCGTGGGGCCCCCCTCCTACTTCGCCTTCATCCCCAGTGCCCGCATCCGCTCGCGCAGCGTGTTGCGGTTCATGCCGAGCAGCTCCGCGGCGCGGAGCTGGTTGCCCTTCGTCCGCGCCAGCGCACCGGCGATGAGCGGCGCCTCGACGGCGGCGATGGCCGCGGCGTGCCGGCCGCCCTCGGGCGGCGCCGCATCGAGGATGGAGTCGACGAGCCCGGCCAGGCCGCGATCGGCCGCGGCGGTCGACGGCAGGAGCCCGACGAGCTCCTTCGCGCCGAGCCGCGCGCCGGGCAGCTTGAGCAGCGCCCGCTGGATCACGTTCTGCAGCTCGCGGACGTTGCCCGGCCAGCCGTGCGCCAGCAGCAGCGGCTCCGCGTCCTTGCCGAGCGCCAGCGGCCGCCCCTTGAGCTGCTCGCCGTACTTCGAGATGAAGTGGCGCGCGAGCAGGATGACGTCGCCCTCGCGCTCGCGCAGCGGCGGCAGCCGGATGGGGACCACCGCCAGCCGGTAGTAGAGGTCGCGGCGGAAGCGCCCCTCCTCCACGCTGCGGGCGAGGTCGGCGTTGGTGGCCGCGACGATGCGCACGTCGACCGAGAGGGGGCGGGTGCCGCCGACGCGGTCGACCTCGCGCTCCTGCAGCACGCGGAGGAGCTTCGCCTGCAGCTCGACCGGCATCTCGCCGATCTCGTCGAGGAAGAGCGTCCCGCCGTTCGCCAGCTCGAACTTCCCGGGCCGCCGCTCCACCGCGCCGGTGAACGAGCCCTTCTCGTGGCCGTACAGCTCGCTCTCCATGAGGTCGCGCGGGATGGCGGCCATGTTCACGGTCACGAACGGCCCGCGGGCGCGCGCGCTGTTGGCGTGGATGGCGCGGGCCACCAGCTCCTTCCCGGTGCCGGACTCGCCCATGAGCAGCACGGTCATCTCCGTGCGCGCCACCCGGCCGATCTCCTTGTAGACCTCGACCATGGCCGGGGAGCGGCCGATGAGCATGTCGGGCAGCGTCACGTCGCGCGCGCTCGCCCCCTCCTCCCGCTCCTCGCCGTCCGCCTCGCCGTCGTCCACCCTCGGCGGCGCCAGCTGCTCCTCGGCGTGCGGGCGCTCCGGCTCGGTGCCGGCGAGGTCCTTCACCAGGCGCTCGACGCGATTGAGATCGAACGGCTTGCCGAGGTAGTCGGCCGCGCCCCGCTTCATGGCCTCGACCGCCGAGCGCATCGTGTCCTCGGCCGTCATCACCACCACGAACGGCGAGTCCGGGCGCTGCGAGAGCTCGCCGAGGAGCTTCAGCCCGTCGTCGCCGGGCAGGCGCACGTCGAGGAGCACGAGGCCCACGCCGTCCGGGCCGCGGGTGATCTTCTCGCGCGCCTCCTCGGCGCTCCCGGCCTCGACCCAGGGGACGCCGGCGCGTTCACAGGTGCGGGCGAGCACGAACCGGATGGAGGGCTCGTCGTCGACGATGAGGACCTTGCGCACGGGCGGATCCTACTAGCAAGCCGCTTGCCAGGCCCGGGCGGCCGGTCACGCCACCTCCAGCGGCAGGAACACGTTCGCCTCGGCGCCGCCGCCCGGCCGGTTCTTCACCTCGATGCGGCCGCCGTGCGCCTCGACGATCCGGCGCGAGATGGCGAGGCCCAGCCCGGTGCCGTGCGCCTTGGAGGTGGCGAACGGCGTGAACAGCCGCGGGACCATGGCCTCGGGGATCCCGGGGCCGCTGTCGAGGATGGAGACGCGCACCAGCGGCCGGGTGCGCCCTCCCGCGGCGCGCAGGCGGACGCTCGCCACCGCCGTCTCGAAGACCACCTCGCGCCGCTCCGCCCCCTGCACCGCGTCCACCGCGTTGCGGACGAGGTTCAGCACCACCTGCGTGAGCTTCTCCCGGTCGCCGTGGATGGGCGGGAGCGACGGGTCGTAACGCTCGAGGAAGGCGATGTCGCCGCCTCCCGGCACGCCGCGCGCGAGGAGGAGCACGTCCTCGAGGACCGAGTGGACGTTGAAGGGCGCGGTCTGCAGCGCCGCCGGGCGCGCCAGGTCGAGGAGCTCGCGGACCAGGCCGTCCACCCGCCGCGCCTCGCGGGCGATGACCTGCGCGTACTCGGCGGCGACGCCCTGCGCCTCGCGCGCCAGGAGCTCGGCCGAGCCCTGCAGCCCGGCCAGGGGGTTCTTGATCTCGTGGGCGAGGCCGGCGGCGAGCGCCTCGAAGTCGACGGTGCGCTCCGCCTGGCGCGGGACCCGCAGCGACACCACCGTGCCGACGCAGGTCGGCCCGTCGAGCAGCGGCGCCGCCTCCGCCGCCACCGAGAGCGCCGGATCGCGCGGGCTGGGGAAGTCGGTGGACGCCGACTCCTGCGAGACGCGGGCCCGCTCCGCCAGCATGGCCAGCTGGGCGCCACCGGGCAGCGCGCGGGCGGGGAGCCCGACGGCGCGCTCCCGGCTGCGGCCGAACAGCTCCTCCGCGGCGGGGTTCACGTGCAGCACGCCGCCGTCCGCGCCCACGACGACGATGGCGTCGGCGAGCGAGTCGACGGCGGCGCGCGCGATCCCGGCCGCGAGCGGGGGTGGCTTCGGGGCGCGCGCCACGTCGCGTCCCCCTCCGGCTCCTTACAGCGCCTCCTCCCCGCGCTCGCCGGTGCGGATGCGGATGACCTCCTCGACCGGGACGACGAAGATCTTCCCGTCGCCGATGCGGCCGGTCTTGGCCGCGCGCTCGATCACCTCCACCACGCGCCCCACGAGCTGGTCGGCGACCACCACCTCGACCTTGACCTTCGGCAGGAAGTCGACGACGTACTCGGCGCCGCGGTAGAGCTCGGTGTGCCCCTTCTGCCGGCCGAAGCCCTTCACCTCGGTCGCGGTCAGGCCGGCGATGCCGACCTCGGAGAGCGCCTGCTTCACCTCATCCAGCTTGAAGGGCTTGATGATGGCCTCGACCTTCTTCACGACTCACCTCGATGCGTGGAGTGGAGTGCTCGGCGAGCGCTGCTCGCTTTTCGTGCAAGTGGTGCTCGCGATCCGTACAACGTTTCAGTTCTCCGCGACCAGCCCTTTGAGCCGACGCTGGCGCGTGGGGGTGCAGCGGAATGATGGCTGCACCCTGCATGCCACGTCGCGTCGACGCGCGTCCCTTCCGGGCCGAGGCGTACGGCGCGTGAGCGGGGAGGCTCCTTGAGCGCCTCGGCGTACGCGCTGCTCGCGGCCTTCCTCGCGCTGGCGACGTGGGCCCACTACGCATTCTGGACGTGGCGGTTCACGGTCGCGACCGGCGAGGACGAGGTCATCCATGCCGAGACCCGCGACGGCTGGCGCCTGGCGCTGGGTCGCCGCCGCCCGCGCGGCCCTGCCCGCTCGCCTCCCGTGCTCCTCGTGCACGGGATCGCGGCGAACCGGGCCTCGATGGACTTCCCCGTCGCGCGCTGGTCACTCTCCGCGCACCTCGCCGCGGCCGGCTTCGACTGCTTCGCCCTCGACCTGCGCGGGCACGGGCTCTCGCGGCGGGCGCGGCCGGGCGCGCCGCGGCGCTGGACCTTCGACGACTACCTGCGGCTCGACGTGCCCGCCGCGCTCGACGCCGTGTGCGCGGTCACCGGGCAACCGGCCGTGCTCTGGGTGGGCCACAGCCAGGGCGGGCTGCTCGGGATGGCGGCATGCGAGGCCTACCCCGACCGCGTCGCGGGCCTCGTGGCGCTCGGCGCGCCGGCGTTCTTCTCGGTGCAGGACCCGGTGCGGCTCCTGGCGCGCTTCGGGTTCCTCTTCACCGGCCGCTGGAACCGGTTCGTGGCCCGCATGCTCGCGCCGTTCTCCGGCTACTGGCATCCGCCGGTGAGCCAGATCGCGATCAACGGGCGCAACGTGACGCGGCCGGTCTACCGGCGCGTGCTCGTGAACGTGGTCGAGGACATCTCCTCCGGCGTCCTGCGCCAGTTCGCGAGGTGGATCGCGACGGACGCGTTCGCGGCGCTGGACGGCGCGCACGACTACCGCGCGGCGCTCGCCTCCTGCCGGCAGCCGGCGCTCCTCGTCGCGGCGCTGGCCGACCGGATCGCGCCGCCCCCGGTCGTCGAGCGCGCCGCGGAGCGCTGGGGAGGCGAGAAGACCGTGCTCACGGTGGGCGCGCCCGGCGACGCGCTGGCGTATGGCCACTCCGACCTCCTCTTCGGGCGGAACGCGCCGGACGAGGTCTTCCCCCGCATCGCCGCCTGGCTCCGGGAGCGCTCCCATGAGGCCGCTGACCCTCCTGCCGATGCTCCTCCTCGCCGCGGAGCCGCCCCCGGCCCGTGAGGCGGCGCAGGTCCCGTTCGCCTGCCCGAAGGGGACCGAGCGCGTCGGCGCGCTGCCGCCCGACGGCTTCGAGGTCTGGTGCGAGCGCCCCGACCAGGCGCCGGCGCAGCGGCGCGAGGGGCCGTCGCGGACGTTCTACGACGACGGCTCGCTCGCAAAGGAGGAGCGCTGGGCGGCGGGCCAGCGCGACGGCCCGTACGCCGAGTGGCACCGGAACGGCAAGCCGGCGCGCGCCGGCGCGTGGAAGGCCGGGGAGCGCGAGGGCACCTGGACGTTCTGGCGGGAGACCGGCGCCGTCGAGGAGGAGTGCGCGTACGACCGCGGCGAGAAGCACGGTCCGTTCCGGGCGTTCTGGCCGGACGGAAAGCGCAAGGTGGAGGGCCGGCACTGCCGCGGCCTGCAGTGCGGCCGGTGGACGACCTGGGACGAGCGCGGGCGGGAGCTGGGGAGCGTGACCTACGAGGAGATCCGGGCGACGCCGTAGCGCGTCGCGCTCAGATCGGCTCCACCGCCACGCGCCGCGCCGAACGCTCCGCATCGAGGTAGGCGTCGAAGGCGGCCGACGGCACCGGCAGGGCGAGGAGCACCGCGGTGAGCGGGTGGTCGCCGAGGTCGAGCGGCCGCTCCACGCCGGGCGTCATGCTCACGCGCCCGCTGCACTGGAGCGCCTCGCCGGGCATGGAGAGATCCCAGGCGATCTCCACGTCGCCCGATGGCTCCCGGCTGGTCTGGATGCGGAGCGAGAGCCGGACGGCGTTCGGGTGCTCCGGGTCGCGCAGCTCCAGCCGGGCGCTGCGGCCCGGCGTCGCGATGAGCCGGGGCCGGGCCACCACCTCGCCGTCGGGCCGCTGGATCTCGAGCGCGACCAGCTCCCCGGCCGCCCCGTCCTCCTCCGCTGCGCGGTGGCGGTCGAGGGCGCGCTTCGTCTGGACCGCCACCTCGGCCGAGCTCCCGCCGAAGAGAAAGGCCAGGAGCAGCACGGCGACGGTTCGCGAGAGCTTCATGAGGGGCCTCGAGACGGGTCCTAACTGGGTTGCAACCGTTGTGCCCAGGTTTATTCCTCGAAAAGACCTCTTCTCTCAAGCCCCGGTCACGGCCAGGTCACGGACGCCCGTCGTGCGCTGACCACATCTGTCCACGAACCTGCACGCGCCCCTCGCGGGCGAGCTTCTCCAGCGACGCCAGGCAGCTGCGGGCGGCGACCGGGAGCATGAACGGCGGCGCGTCGTCGTAGGCGCGTGCCGTGACCTCTTCGAGGGATCCCGGGAGCGCGCCGACCACCTTCGCCTCGCGCTCCTCGCGGTGGCGCAGGTACTCCTCGAGCTTGGCGACCGCGCCCTGCGTCGGCGCCCCGTGCGCGGGGAAGAGCGTGCGCGGGCCGAGGTCGCGCAGCCGGCGGAGCGACCCGAGGTAGGCGGCCATGTCGCCCTCGGGCGGGTCGATGACGATGGTCGAGAGCGTCGAGACCATGTCGCCTGCGAGGAGCGCGCCCGTGCGCTCGTCGAGGAAGGCGAGGTGCCCGGGCGCGTGGCCCGGCGTGTGGAGCGCGCGCCAGCGCCCGTGGAGGAGGTCGCCGTCGGCGACGGCGGCGACCGGGCCGGCCTCCGGCGGGAGGCGAGCGGCCGTCTCGCGGTGAGCGCGCACGGCGAGCCCGTCGTGGCGCTCCCGCAGCGCGGCGATGCCGCCCACGTGATCGGCGTGGTGGTGGGTGACCCAGACCTCGCGCAGCTGCAGGCCCTCCGCGGCGAGATCGGCGAGGACGCGATCGAGGGCGGCCTGCTCCTCGGGCCAGGGCGAGCCCGGGTCGACCACCGCCAGCGCGCGGCCGGGCAGCTCCGGGATCCAGGCGTTGGTATGGGTGGCCGGCGGGAGCGTCGGGGTGCGCAGCGAGGCGAGGAAGAGGCCGCGCTGGAACTCGATGCGCCGCGTGACGAAGGCCTCCGTCGCGGGCGGGCTGCGCAGCGCCTCGAGGCAGCCGGGAGGCGCGCCGCGCGCCAGGCACTGCACGCCCCACAGGTTCGGCGGGTGGAGCAGCACCTCGCCCGACGCCCATCGCTCCTCCGCGTCGGCGGCGGCGATCCACTCGCCGTCGGTGAGCTCGCCGGGCCAGACCTCGGGCGCCTCGCCCTCGGGCAGCGCCGCGAGGAAGACGTGCGCGTCGTAGCGGAGCGGGAACTGCGGCGGCGTGATCCAGCGCCCGGCCTCGTGCAGCCGGGCGCCGTCGACGGCGAGGCCGTGCCGGGCGAGCAGGTCGCCGAAGTCGCCGCCGCCGGCGAGGAGCGCGCGCCGGGCCGCCTCGAGCTCCGCCCTCGGCGGCCGGCGGCCGGTGGCGAGGAGCACGCCCGTCTCCTCGAAGATCTCGCGGGTGGCGCAGGCGCGGAGCGCCGCCGCCTCGCCGGAGAAGCCCGGCACCGGCACGCGGGCGTCGCCCTCGTCGAGCCGCCCGCCGGGGAAGGCCTGGAATCCGCCGGCGAACCGCAGCGCGCCGCCCCGCTTCACCCAGAAGATCTCGCGGCCGCGCGGCCCCTCGCGCCAGAGGATGACGGCGGAGGCGGTCCGCGGCTCCGAGGGCGGGGGGGCAGGGGGAAGGCCGGGGATGAGCTCGCTCATGACGCCCAGTGCGCGAAGGTCAGCACGCGATGCGCACGATCTCCTGCTGGATCTTGGAGAACACCTGCGGCCCCTCCGGCGTGAGCACGCAGTCGATCTCGGTGCGCACCCCGAGCCCCTCCTCCGGCAGGTACACGCCGGGCTCGATGGAGAAGGCGAGCCCCTCCACCAGCTGCCGCGTGTCGTGCGTCTCGAGGTCGTCGAGGTTGGCGCCGTCGCCGTGGACCCGCGTGCCGATGGAGTGGCCGGTGCGGTGGATGAACCTCTCCCCGTAGCCGTGCGCCGCGATCCGGTCGCGCACCGTCCGGTCCACCTCCCAGCCCTGCAGCGTCCGCTTCTCTCCCCACGCCTGCTTCACGAGCGCGAGCCCGGCGTCTCGCCCCTCCACGGCCACCCGGAAGATCTCCTCGGCCTTCGCCGGCGGGCGGTCGCCGCAGAACCCGACCCAGGTGATGTCGGCGTAGACGTCGCCCGGCTCCTTGCCGCGCGCCCACAGATCGATGAGCACGAGGTCGCCCTTGCGGATGGGCGTCGGCGTCCCCTCGGACGGCGCGTAGTGCGGATCGCCGGCGTGTGCGTTCACCGCCACGATGGGCGGGTGGTCGCACTCGAGCCTCGCCTCGGCGAAGCGGTCGACGAGGAACTTCTGGATGTTCGTCTCGGACGGCTCGATCCCCCGCCGCAGCGCCACGCCGATCTGCTCGAAGGCCGCGTCCTTGGCATCGTCGATGGCGCGCAGGGCGCGCACGTGGCTGGCGAGCTGGTGCGGCGTCCAGCGGCAGAGGAAGCGCTGCACCAGCTCCGCCGAGGAGCGCACCTCGGCGCCCATCGAGCGCAGGAGCTCGACCGTGCCGGCATCGACCCGCGACAGGTAGGGGATGGCCGCCTCGGGGAAGTACTCCATCGCCACCCGCCGCCGCGGGAGCTGGGCGAGGAGCGCCTCGAGCGCCTCGCGCCACGAGGTCCAGGACGCGTAGCTGCGGCGCCGGCCCGGCACCTCGCGCGGGAACGAGCCGAGCTCGATGGCGTGCACGACGAGCGTGGGCTCGCCCTGCGCCGGGACGAGCCAGCACCAGCGGCGCGTCAGCATGTGGCCCTCGAGCCCGAGCGCGGTGAGCGCGGTCGGGTTCTGGCCGTGGAAGTCGTAGAGGAGCCAGCCGTCGAGGTCGAGCTCGCGGAGCGTGCGCTGCAGGGCGGGGACGTCGATGGCCATGGGTCACTCCGCCGGCGGCGGCGCCGCCACCGGGTGGGGGATGGTGTGGAGCCGGATCGAGTTCGTGGCGCCGGCGACGCCCATGGGCGACCCGTAGACGACCACCACCCGATCGCCGGCCTTGCCGAGCCCTTCCGCCACCAGCCGCTCGGAGACGTGCTCGCACATGAGGTCCGCGTTCACCACCGGTTCCATGACCTTGGGGACGACGCCCCAGTAGAGCGCGAGGCG
Organism: Anaeromyxobacteraceae bacterium; assembly: GCA_035719345.1. Taxonomy (GTDB): domain Bacteria; phylum Myxococcota; class Myxococcia; order Myxococcales; family Anaeromyxobacteraceae; genus Anaeromyxobacter_A. The sequence continues at coordinate 6,750 of DASTGH010000254.1, read as the reverse complement.
CCGGCGGATGGACTGATCGGGCGAGAAGGCCACGACCGGCACGGACGGCCGGTGGTGGGCGAGCAGGCGCGCGGTGGTGCCACCGAGCGTGAAGCAGGCGATGGCGATGGCGTGCGCCTCGTGCGCCGCGCGCACCGCCGCCCCGGCCACCACGGCGTTGAACGGCGCCGGGCCGGTCCAGAAGTCGGGCGCGGGCACCTTGCCCAGCGGGAGGTGCGACTCGGCCTCGGTGACGATGCGGTCCATCATCTGCACGGCGAGGAGCGGGTAGCGGCCGGACGCGGACTCGCCCGAGAGCATGACCGCGTCGGCGCCGTCCCAGATGGCGTTCGCGACGTCGCTCGCCTCGGCCCGGGTCGGGCGCGGGTGCTCGATCATCGACTCCAGCATCTGCGTCGCCACGATGACCGGCTTCCCGGCCGCGTTGGCCTTGCGCAGCATCAGCTTCTGGAGGTTCGGGACGCGCTCGGGCTGGATCTCCACGCCCAGGTCGCCGCGGGCCACCATGATGCCGTCGGCCGCCTCGACGATGGCGTCGATGTTCTCGAGCGCCTCCGGCTTCTCGATCTTGGCGACGATGGGCACGACCCGCCCGTTCTTCTCCATCTCCTCGCGGCAGAGCGCCACGTCGCCGGCGCTCCGCACGAAGGAGAGCGCCACGTAGTCGACGCCGTGGGCGAGCCCGAAGGCGAGGTCGCGCTTGTCCTTGTCGCTCATCGCGGCGGTGCGGAGCGCCACGCCGGGGAGGTTGATGCCCTTGTGCTCCTTCAGCACCCCGCCCTCCACCACCTCGCAGCGCGCCCGCACCCCGTCGCTCTCCAGGACGCGGAACTCGAGGAGCCCGTCGTCGACGAGCAGGCGGTCGCCCGGACGCACGTCCTCGGCCAGGAACTGGTAGGTGGTGGAGACGAGCGACTCGTCGCCGATGTACTCGCGCTCGGTGGTGATGACGATCTCGCGCCCCGGCTCGAGCAGGACGCCGACCTTGCCCGCCTTGAGGGGGCCGGTGCGGATCTTCGGCCCCTGCAGGTCCTGCAGCACCGCGACCGCCTTCACGAGGCGCCGCGATGCGGCGCGGATGCGGTCGAGCACGGCGGCGTGGTCCTCGAGCCGGCCGTGCGAGAAGTTGAGGCGCGCCACGTCCGCTCCCACCTCGAGCAGCTTCTGGATGGTGGCCGGGTCGCTGGTGGCGGGGCCCAGGGTCGCGACGATCTTGGCACGGCGCATCGGGTGCTCCCGTTGTAGGCCACCGTGCGGCGGGGGACCACGGCTTTCGCGGGGTTGCGGGCCCGGAGGGCCTCCCGCCGCGGCGGATCGCCCTCCGACGAGTTGGCCGGCGCGGTCCTCCGCGCTTATGGAGAGCGGGGTGAGCACCTCCGCCGGGAGCGCGCAGAGCGACGACGAGCTCGTCATCGGCGCCGCGGGCGGCGACGCCGGCGCGTTCTCCCAGCTCGTCCTGCGACACCAGGACAAGGTCTACGGCCTCGCCCTCCACCTCCTCCGCGACCCGGGCGAGGCGGAGGAGGTCGTGCAGGAGACGTTCCTCGCCGCGCTCGAGAAGCTCGCGTCCTTTCGCGGTGATGCGGCGTTCACGACCTGGCTGCACCGCGTCGCGGCGAACGCCGCGCTCATGCGGCTGCGCCGGCGGCGGCGGGCCCCGGAGGCCGTGGCGCCCGAGCCGGTGGAGGACCTCCTGCCGCACTTCGACGCCGACGGCCGCATCGAGGCGCCGCCGCGGCACGACTGGTCGAAGCGGGCCGACGAGCAGCTGGCGGACCGGGAGATCCGGCTCGCCGTGGAGCGCGAGATCCAGAATCTCCCGGACGACTACCGCATCGTATTTCTGTTGAGGGACGTGGAGGGCCTCTCCAGCGAGGACATGGCCGAGGTGCTCGGCATCTCCGTGGCGGCGGTGAAATCGAGGTTGCATCGGGCGCGGCTCGTCCTGCGCGCAAGGCTCGGGCAGTTCCTGGAAGCATGAAACCGGAAGAGACAGTGATCCCCACGTGCCGGCACATCGTCGAGCACCTGGGCGAGTGGTCCGAGGGCAGGCTCCCCGAGGAGGAGCAGCGCCCGTTCGCGGTCCACCTCGAGCTGTGTCCCCCGTGCGCGCACCTGGCGAGCGAGTACCAGTCGCTGGCGCGGGTGGCGCGCGCGGCGCTCGCGGTGACGATGCCGGACGAGGCACGGGAGCGGCTCGTTCGCACCCTCGCCGCACGGTGGCGGCGCGGCGCGCACTCGTAGCGGGGCGGCGCGCCGGTGAAGCTCGGCCGCGAGTTCTACGCGCGGAGCGCGCCCGAGGTGGCGCGTGCGCTCCTCGGCCAGGTGCTCGTGCACCGCGACGGGCCGGCGCGGCGCGCCGCCCGCATCGTCGAGACGGAGGCCTACCACGGGAAGGACGACCTCGCCTCGCACGCCCGCTTCGGCGCCACGCCGCGCGCGGCCATCATGTTCGGGCCGCCCGGCTTCGCCTACGTCTACCTCGTCTACGGGATCTCGCACTGCTTCAACGCGGTGACCGGTGCCGAGGGTGAGCCCTCCGCCGTGCTGGTGCGCGCGGCGGAGCCGGTCGAGGGCTGCCTGCACGCGACCACCGGGCCCGGGAACCTTTGCCGCGCGCTCGGCCTCACGCGCGCCGGGCACGACGGCCTCGACCTGTGCGGCGACCGCCTCTACGTCGAGGAGGGCGGCGCGCCGCCGGCCCGGGTGGCGGTGGGACCTCGCGTCAACGTCGCCTACGCCGGGCGCTGGGCGGCGAAGCCGTGGCGCTTCGCGGTCGAGGGGAGCCCGTTCGTGTCGCGGCCGCAGCCGTGGGGCCGCGCTCGCGCCCGCTGACCGACGTGGCGACGGCGAGCGCGGGCCCCCTGCCGCGGTATCTTACGCCCCGTGCTCCACCTCGCCGGCCAGGACAGCCGCTCCCTCGCCCGCGAGCTCGGCATCGAGCTCGCCGACGCCCGCCGCATCCTCGGCGCGGTGGTCGGACGCGGGCGGCAGCTGCGGGAGGCGCGCAACGTCCGCCGCGAGGTGCTGGACCGCGCCGAGGCGCTCTGCTCCCAGGCGCGGCTCGAGCGCGTCTCGGCCGTCGACGCGCGGGACGGCTTCCGCCGCTACCTCTTCGCGCTGCCGGACGGCGGGCGGGTCGAGGCCGTCCGCATCCCGCTCTTCGACACGCACCACACGCTCTGCCTCTCCTCGCAGGTGGGCTGCGCGCTCGCGTGCGCCTTCTGCGCCACCGGCCGGCTCGGCCTCACGCGCAACCTCGAGGCCTGGGAGATCGTCGCCCAGCTGCTGGAGGTGCGGGCGGACAGCGTCCGCCCCATCACCGGCGCCGTGTTCATGGGCCAGGGCGAGCCGTTCCACAACTACGACGCCGTGCTGCAGGCCGCCTACCTCCTGTGCGACCCGGCGGGCGCGCGCATCGACCAGCGCCGCATCTCCATCTCCACCGCAGGCGTCGTCCCCATGATCCGGCGCTACACGCGCGAGGGCCACAAGTTCCGGCTCTGCGTCTCGATCAACGCCGCGCTGCCGGAGAAGCGCGCCGCGCTCATGCCCATCGAGCGCGGCCACCCGCTCGACGAGCTCGTCGACGCCGTGCGCGAGCACGCCGCCGCGCGCGGGCGCGTCACGCTCGCGTACGTGATGATGGGCGGCGTCAACGTGAGCGAGGACGACGCGGCAGCGCTGGGCCGGCTCCTGCGCGGGATCCCGGTGAGGCTCAACCCCATCGACGTGAACGACGACACCGGCCGCTTCCGGCCGCCGTCCGCGGACGAGTGGCGCCGCTTCCGCGACGCGCTCGCCCGCGAGCTGCCGGGGCAGCCGGTGGTGCGCCGCTACTCCGGCGGCGGCGACGAGCACGCCGCCTGCGGGATGCTCGCCTCTCGAGCCTAGAACACCCGCTGCACCGCGCGCGCGGCCCAGTAGGCCAGCGCGCCGACCAGCGCCGACATGGGGATGGTCAGGATCCAGGCCCAGATGATGCGGCCGGCGAGCCCCCAGCGCACGGCGCGGGCGCCCTTCGTCGAGCCGACGCCGACGATGGCGCCGGTGATGGTGTGCGTGGTCGAGACCGGGATGCCGGCGTGCGCCAGCGCCAGGATGGTGACGCCGCCGCCGGTCTCGGCGCAGAAGCCGCCGATGGGCTGCAGCTTGGTGAGCTTGGCGCCCATGGTCTTCACGATGCGCCATCCGCCGAAGAACGTGCCGCCGGCGATGGCGGCGTGGCACAGGAACACCACCCAGATCGGCACGTGGAAGTGGCGGTCGGACCAGATGGTCCCGTAGAGCACGACCGCGATGATGCCCATGACCTTCTGCGCGTCGTTCGTGCCGTGGCTGTACGAGAAGATGCCCGCGGAGAGGAGCTGCAGGCGGCGGAACCAGCTGTCCACCCGGGCCGGCGTCTGCCGGCGCACGATCCACGAGGCCGCCACCATGTTGAGCGAGCCGAGCACCATGCCGATCACCGGCGAGAGCACGATGAAGAGCACGATCTTGCCGATGCCCGACCACACCAGGCCCGCCACCCCGAGCGCCGGCAGCGTCGCGCCGATCATGCCGCCGGCGAGCGCGTGCGAGGAGGAGGAGGGCAGGCCCCACCACCAGGTGAGCAGGTTCCAGACGATGGCGCCGGTGAGCGCGGCGAAGATGACGGTGAGCACGAGCCCCGAGCCCTGATCGCGCAGGAGCTCGAACTGGATGACGCCCTTGCCCATCGTGTTCGCGACCTTGAGCTCGCCGCCGAAGAGCACCGGCGCGGCCGCGATGAAGTTGAAGAACGCGGCGAAGCCGACGGCGGGCACCGGGGCGAGCACCCGCGTCGAGACCACCGTCGCGATCGAGTTCGCCGCGTCGTGGAAGCCGTTGATGAAGTCGAAGGCGAGGGCGAGCGCGACGAGCCCGATGACGATGACGAGGAGCATGGCCGGGGCGGGGGCGGGGGCGCGCTACGCGTGCTCCAGCACCACGCCCTCGATCACGTTCGCCACGTCCTCGGCGCGATCGATGGCGTCCTCGATGAGGTCGAGGATCTCCTTCCACTTCATGACCATGAGCGGCTCCTGCCCGCTCTTGAAGAGATCGGCGAGCGCCCGGCGGAGGAGCGTGTCGCCCTGGTTCTCGCAGACGTTCACCTGCTTGCAGGCCTCCAGCACCTGGGCCGGGTTCTTCACGTCGCGCAGCCCGCGCAGCGCCTCCAGCATCGTCTCCGAGGCGGCCACCAGCACGCCCGCCAGCTCCCGGGCATCGGGGAGCACCGTCGCGATCTCGTACAGGCCGAGGCGCTCGGCTGCGGCGTCGGTGAGGTCGAGGACGTCGTCGATGCGCGAGAGGAGCCGGTGGATCTCGGTCCGGTCGAAGGGCGTGATGAAGGACCGGTGCAGCCGCTCGAAGGCGCGGTGGGTGATGTCGTCCCCGCGGTGCTCGACCGCCTTGATGCCCTGCACCTTGCGCGCGACCTCGGTGTAGTCCTCGAGCATCGCCTTGAAGAGGCGCGTCCCCTCGACGGTGGTGGCGGCGAGCTTCTCGAAGTCGTCGAAGAAGTCGTCGGACCGGGGCATCAGCTTTTCGAGCAGGGTCATGGACACTCCCCGGGAGGCGTATGGGCGCGCGAAAAATAGCCCAAACGCCGGGCGAGTCCAGCGCGCAACGTGCGCGCGGGGGCCGCATGCCGAAAAGCCGAGGCCCCACGGGAGGCTACCCCGGGCCCGGGCTGGATCAGAGCGTCGAGGGCGTGCCGTCCGGCGCGAGCACGCGCCGGGTCGAGACCTCGCGCCACACGCGCCCGAGCGGCTTCGACGCCCGCGTGCGCCCGTTCGAGCGCTGGCGGTCCACCTGCCGCTGCACGAGCCGCCGCAGGCGCTGGGCGCAGTCGAGCAGCGAGGCGTGGACGTCGTGCGTGACGCTCTCCACCCGCAGCGAGCGCGCGCCCGGCATCCGGAACGTCATCTTGCATGCCTGGTCGACGCCGCCGCGCTCCGGCATCGCGTCCTCCAGGCACACCGTGAGCTGCGTGGCGGGGCTGTCGTGCAGCCGGCGCAGCGGCGTCACCACGTGCTTCTGCAGGAAGGCGAGGACGTCGGCGGGGGCTTCCAGCTGGTGGGTGCGGATGACGAGCTTCATGCCCCTCATGTAGGGCCGCTCCGGGCTGCGGGCTACGGGCTACGGCTACGGGGCGCTCTCGCCTGGAGCCTGCAGCCTGGAGCCTGTAGCCTCCCAGCATGACCGAGCGCCTCGACCTGGCGGACCCCTACCTCACGCGCTTCGAGGCCGAGGTGCTGGCCGAGCGGAGCCTGGGCGGGCGCCCCGCCGTCGTCCTCTCCCGGACCGCGTTCTACCCGGAGGGCGGCGGTCAGCCCGCCGACCGGGGCACGCTCGGCGGCGCGCGGGTGATCGACGTGCAGGAGGTGGGGGGCGAGGTGCTGCACGCGGTCGAGGGCGCGGTGCCGGCGGGGCGGGTCACCGGCGAGGTCGACTGGGCGCGGCGCCAGGACCACATGCAGCAGCACCACGGGCAGCACGTCCTCTCCGCCGCCTTCGAGGCGTCGCTCGGAGCAGCCACCGTCTCCTTCCACCTCGGGGCGGAGACCTGCACCATCGACCTCGACGTGCCGCCCGAGCGGCTCGGGCCGGGCGCGCTGGCCGAGGTGGAGCGGGCCGCGAACGCGGTGGTCTGGCGCGACCTCCCCGTCACGGCGCGCGAGCTGTCCGCGGACGAGCTCTCCCGGCTCGCGCTGCGCAAGGAGCCGA
>DASTGH010000253.1:0-2340 GCA_035719345.1 Anaeromyxobacteraceae bacterium | reverse complement strand
CCCCGGGGGTGCCGCGTCCCTGGTTGATCCCGATTGAGATGCGACGGCTCGGGGGTTGCAGAGCCTCCAGCAGCGCGGGTCAATCGGAAGTCGGTCCGCCTCGACGCTCGGCACCGCGTGGCTTGGAGTTCCTGCGTCAGGCGGCCTCGCGCCAGGACTCCAGCCGTCCGGCCTCGAGGACGGGGTCGGGCTCGCCTGCGAAGTAGGCCCGTGACTCGAGCCGCCCCTGGAGTCCCACTGCTTGGGCCGCTGCCTCGCGAGTGTAGAACCGACCGTCGCGACCGCTGAACCCGGCCTCCCATACGTCGAGGTCAGCCTCCTCGCCGCCAGGGAGCCGCAGGATGTCGTGGAACGCGCCGGTCTCGATGACGGCGCCGGTCGTCCGGTGCCGGAAGCTCGCCTGCCTGCAGAACGTCGCGTCCGTCGCGTGGGCCATGGGCTCGTCCTCCGGTGAACCGCCTTCGAGGAGGAGTCCCCGCGTGCCAAATGACGTTACGACCAGTGCGGTCAGGCCTGCGCCGGAGCCCGCCAGCCAGGACGCGGAAAGCCCCCGCCGCTCCGGTGGAGCGACGGGGGCTCGCATGCCCGCCAGGAACGGGTGCTCAGTTCGTCATCGCGGGCGCGGCGTGGATGGTGACGCGCAGCACGTCAGCGACGGTCGGGTAGTCGAACCCGTCCTTGACGCGGTCGATCCGGCGCACCGGCTGTCGCTCGGAGAGGCCGGTGTTCGGCGCGGCCTGGCGCGGCGCCTGGTTCGGGCCGAAGCCGGGCTCCTCGTTGACCTCGGTGCCCGCGTCCCAGAGCGCGAACCGCCGGGTGAGGTCGCCGGTGATCGGGAGGCCCTTGTCGAACAGCGCGATGCCCTCGTCCGATGGCGCGTAGAAGAGGTCATTCGACTGTCCGAACATGGTCGTCACCGTGAGGTGATCGCCGGGCGACGCCTGGAACGTGAACTCGTAAGCCTTGCCCGGGAGCGCCGGACCCGGCTGCGCGTAGCCGACCGGCGTATCGAAGACGCCGCTCGCGACGACGCCCTTCGCCTTGGCGATCGACATGGCGAGCGGACCGGGGTTCCCGTCCTCGGCCTGGGCCTCGAGGCCGGCGCCGCGGTCGAGTTGGCCCTCGGTGAAGACGACGGCCTTCGAGGTGTGCACGACCCAGAGGCCGGGCGAGTTCGGGGCCGGCGCGGTGGCGCCCGTCTTCGAGCGCAGCGTCGTCATGGTCGAGACGTTCTCGATGCGGACGTGAAAGGTGGTCCTCTCGGCTGCGGCGGCGTGCGACGCGAGGCCGCCGAGTGCCAGGAACAGGAGGGAGAAGCGAGTCATCCGGTGTCTCCGCGTGCTGCGCGTGAAGGGGGAGCACTCGTGCGCCCCGTCGCAATAGGCGACGCTGTACGGTCATGGCACCAGGGTGGGCCGTTAGCTAGGGGTGCGGTCGCGACCGCGTCGTACAGCCCGACGTTCGGGCTGCTCGGAGGTCGGCTGCGCGTCGGCGTCGGCGCTCGCTTCTCGGCGTACCACGATGAAGGTCGCGTCGAATACCCGAATGGCGACGCGGCACTCCTCGACGCCGGAGCGAGAAACGTGCTCTCGGTGCCGAGCCCGAGGACGTACGCCTTGAACCTCGCTCTCCAAGCCTCGGTCCGCCTCGTCGGCCAGCTGGAGCTCGGAGCGGACATCGATCTCGCCGGGGTTGGGTTCGGCCCGGGCGCGACGTGCAGCTATGCCGGCGCGGATCGCGCCCTCGCAGGTCCTCAGCAGGCGCGGCCGACGCCGTGGAACCTACTCCTCTTGGGGCGCCACGATCGCGGGCAGCTCGACTCCGAGGTGTTCCTCGCCCCGTGGTTCGGCGCAGTCGGTGTGCGGGCTGGCGTGAGCCACATGAGTACGGAGTACACGACCGCGCGGAGACTCGATGGCGGCAACGATCGGTTCCGCGCGTCGGCCACGCGCTTCGTCCTGGGCACGGCATGGCACTTCTGAGGCGACTCCATGCGCGCGAGATGTCTTAGACGCTGTCCGGCGGGGCATGCAGAGGTGCATGCAAGCCCCCGGAGCCAAGGCGTTCGCCTTTGGACTCCGAGGGCTTCAATGTCGGTGGGCAGGATTCTGACCAGACCCCGCGACGATGTGCACAAGTCAGCCGCTCGCCGGTCGAACACCCGCCGTGACCGTCAGTTCGCCACGAGGTCGGTGACGATCATGACGACCGGAGGCCCGCCCGTCGAGATGGACGCGGCGTGGGCCAGCGCCTCCTTTCCGCCCTTGGACCCGGCGCACGCCTGCAGGGCCTGCAGGGAGGGGAACGAGACGTCGGAGACGAGGTGATAGGGGGAGTTGC
>DASTGH010000252.1:0-4319 GCA_035719345.1 Anaeromyxobacteraceae bacterium | reverse complement strand
GGCGTCTCGACGTGGGCGGACGTGGCTGCCGGGTCGCTGGCGCGCGTCGATCTGGCGGTGCCGGAGACGGGCACGCTCGAGGGCCTGGTCTCGCGGCGCGATCGCGGTCCGGTGGGCCGCGCGACGGTGACCGTGCTCCCGGCGGGATCGCGCGTGCCGGCCGCCAGGGTCGACGTGGACGCCCGGGGCCGCTACCGCGTGCAGCTGCCGGCGGGCGAGTACGCCGCGTTCGCAGCGCCCGGCGACGGCGCCGACGCGGCGCCGCGGGAGCGGCCGGCGCCCGTGCGCGTCGCCCCGGGGAACGGCACGCAGCTGGATCTCGTGCTCTCCGCCGGCCCGGGGACGCCCTCCGTCGTCCGCGTGGTCGAGCAGGAAGGCGTGGCGTCGGCCGGGACGCTCGTGCTCGTCACCACCACCGACGACCTGCACGCGGTGGCCACGGCCGTCACGGACGACGAGGGACTGGTGCGTGTGGAGGTCGACGCCCGCGGTCCGCTGCACGCGCGCGCCGTGCGCGGCGGCCGCGTCGGCGGCCCGGTGCCGCTCGCGCCGTCGGGGCCGACGGTCGTGACGCTGCGGGCGCCGGCCCAGCTCCGGGGGACGGTGGTCGCCCTCGACGGGCCACCGGCGGGGGGCTTCACGCTCGAGCTCGTGGCGCTCTCGGAGGACGCCTCGGTCGCCACCACCCTGGGAGGCGCTGCGGGCCGGAAGAGCGCCCACGGCGTCGAGGCTCCGCGCCGCCTCGACTTCGCGGACGAGCGCTTCGAGATCCCGGACGCGCCGGCCGGTCCGGTGAGGCTCATGGTGCAGACGACGAGCGGGAGGTCGGGGGTGGCCGAGGCCGTGCTCACGCCCGGTGGCGTGCACGAGGTGCAGGTCGTGCTCGACCCGGGGGCGAGCGTCGAGGGGCGTGCCGTCGACGCACGGACGCGGCGCCCGGTCGTCGGGGCCTCGGTGCTCGTCGGCGACGGACGGCCGGCCCGGGCGCAGGCACGGACCGACGCGGACGGCAGCTTCCGGCTCTCGGGGCTGCCCTCGGGGCCGCGCCTGGTGCGGGTGTTGGCGCCGGGTTACGCGCCCGCGGAGCGCTACGCGCAGCTCGAGCCGAGCGCGGACATCGACGTCGGCGAGGTGGCGCTGGTGTCGAGCGCCGCCGCGTCCTCGGCGCGATCACGGGACACGAGGTGAAGACATGTACGTGATCGACCGAGGAAAACGTACCGTGAACCAGGGACGCAGACCTGCACGCGATCTCTCGTGCGCCATCCCTCGACCACGGGACGGGCGTCGGCGATCCGGCTCACTCGGAGTGCGTCCCAGGCGAGTGTCCCGTTTTCATGTGAATCTTCGCCCTTTCGTGGTGGGTGCCTAGAGACCTGCTCGCGCGATCAGCGCGGTGGTAGGGCACGGTGCGCGCTCGCGGCGCGAGCGCCTTCTTTTCGCACGGCCCCAGCGATTCGAGAGGTACCCGTCTCCACGTTTCGTGACGAGGGTGGAGGCCCGCGGCCGCCTGTCGAGGAGCGCCCGCTCGCCAGAACGGAGGAGGTGATCGCGGCACGATCGCCCCGCGACGTCCGGCGGTGAGGGAGGGGGGGGGCTTCACGATCGCCGATGTCGGCAGTAGTGCTGACAGTCGAAGGGCGCGGGCGCTGCGGCAACGGCCGGCCGCAGAGAACGTCCGACGAGGGCAACCAGGCCGGCATCGCGCACGCTCCACCAGGGGCGAGTGTCATGTGCGCGACGCGCTGGAGGGCGAAGATGTCTGGCTCTGGGGACACGGAGCTTCCGCGCGTGAGCGCGGGAGGCGCCGTGGTGCAACGCCGACTCGAGATCGAGTCCGGCGCGAAGACCGTCATCGACCTCGGGCGCCGCAGGGCGCGCGGGCTCACGCTGCTGTCGGAGCCGTGCGACCCGGCGACGTGCGGGCCGGCCGGCGACCCGCGCGACTGCGCGTCGGCGCGGCTCCTGGCGAGGCCGTCCCGCGCCGCGCAGGCCGCGGCGCAGGAGCGGCTGGTGCGCGCGATCGAGGGCGAGGTCGAGGGCGAGGGCGAGGATCGCTCCGTCCTCGGGGTCCTGGCCGAGGTGGTCCGCGAGGTGACCGCTCTCGATGGGACCGACGCGATCCTGGCCGAGCTCCCGCGCCAGGTGCTGCGCGTCCATCCGGCGCGTGCCGCGGCGGTGCTCAAGGTGGGAGACGACGGCGCGACGGCGGTCATCGCGCGGCAGGGTCCCGCCTTCGAGGTCGCTGCCTGGCGCGTCGCCAAGGTGACCCGCGCCTCGCGCGAGGCGCCGGTCCGCGATGGCGCTCCCTCGCGCGCCATGCTCGTCCCGCTCGGCGACGGCGTCGACCGCTGGGCGCTGGCGCTCGATCCGGTGCCGAGCAAGCCCGTCGTCTGCGAGCGCGAGCTGGAGCGGCTCGCGGTCCTGGCCACCGCCGTCAACACGGCGCTCTCCCGGGCGCGCTCGAGCGCGGCCCTGCGCGAGGCGGTCGTGCGCGGCGGCGCCACGCTGGAGGCGGTGCGCGATGGCATCATCGCCATCGACCACGAGGGCGTGGTCCGCTCGCTCAACGGCGCCGCTGCCGCGGCGCTGGGCGTGCGCCGCGAGCACCTCTTCGGCCGCTCGCTGCGCGAGTTCCCGGCGCTGGCCGGGCTCCGGCGGGCGCTGACCACGCCGGCCCGCGACGTGGCGGACGTGGTCCAGGTGGCGGCCGGCGAGGTGGTCGTGCGCGCCGAGGCCTACGAGGGCGGCGTGGTCGCGACGCTGCGCGACTCCGCCACCGAGCAGACCATCGCCCATCGCATGGTGGGATCGGTGGCGCGTCATCGCTTCGAGGACCTGGTCGGGCGCTCGCCGGCGTTCGCCCGCATCCTCGACGAGGCGCGGCGTGCGGCGCGTGCCGAGGTCGCCGTCCTCATCCGCGGCGAGAGCGGCACCGGCAAGGAGATGCTGGCGCAGGCCATCCACAACGCCTCGACCCGCGCTTCCGGGCCGTTCCTCGGGATCAACGTCACCGCCATCCCGCGCGAGCTGCTGGAGAGCGAGCTGTTCGGGTACGAGGGCGGCACGTTCACCGGCGCGCGCGCCAGCGGCCGAGGCGGCAAGTTCGAGCTCGCCGGCAAGGGCACGCTCCTGCTCGACGAGATCGGCGACATGCCGCTGGAGATGCAGGGCAAGCTCCTGCGCGTGCTGCAGGAGCGCATGGTCCAGCGGCTGGGCAGCGCGCGCGACATCCCCATCCGCGCGCGGGTCGTCGCCACCACGCACCGCGACCTGGCCGAGGCCGTGGAGGCGGGGCGCTTCCGCCTCGACCTCTATCACCGGCTGCGCGTGCTGGAGCTGACGCTGCCGTCGCTGCGCGAGCGGCGCGAGGACATCCCGCTGCTCGTGGAGCACCAGCTCAAGGTGCACGCGCAGGAGACGCGCCGCCGCGTCACCATCGCGCCCCGCGTCCTCGACGCGCTCCAGGGCTACGACTGGCCCGGGAACGTGCGCGAGCTGCACAACGTCATCGAGGGTGAGCTCTCCGTGCTCGCGCCGGGCGAGGACGTCCTGACCCGCATCCCGCCGGCGCTCTCCGCGCCACAGCGCTCGCGGCCGAGCGGCGACGCCCGCGGCGTCGTCCCGCTCGAGGAGATGGAGCGCCGGGCGTGCGAGGGCGCGCTCGCGGCCTACCACGGCAACGTGGCGCGGGCGGCCGAGGCGCTCGGCGTGGCCAAGGGGACGCTCTACGCGAAGATGAAGCGATACGGGCTCGGCGCCGGCGCCGGTTCCGGGCTCGCCGCCGTCGCGACCGGCGCGCAGCGCCCCTGAGCGCTGCCGCGGCCGCGCGGCCGGCGCCAGACCTGATCGGCCAGGCCTGCCGGAGCTTGGGCCGTGCCGGGTCACATCTCGTGCGCTTCGACCTGACGGCGCAGGTCGGTGCGCGGGGGAGCGGCCTCGACGGGTGCCAACGCGGGCCAGCGCTGTTGCGCGGACGCCCGCCGATGGACCGGCGACGCTCGGCCAGGCCGCACGTTGGAACCGCGGCCGTGTGATCGGCCTACGGAGGTGCGCCGGGCGGGAACAGCTCCGCGTGGCGCGGTTGCCCCTCGGGCGCGACCCCCGCGGCGGCACTTCCGCCGGGAGAAGTGGAAGTGGCCTCGCGCCGGCCTCGCCGCCGGTACCTGTCCATGTGCGCGCGGCCGAAGGTCTGTTCCGCGCTGAGCAGCTGATGGGGCCGGCACAGGAGACGCCCATTCTCGACGCTCGCCTTCCCACCCAGCGCCGCCGCGCGGACGTGGTCGTACTCGACCTGCCATGTGCTCTCGCACCGCTTC
>DASTGH010000251.1:0-3159 GCA_035719345.1 Anaeromyxobacteraceae bacterium | reverse complement strand
GAGCACCTCTCGCTCGAGCGCCGCCAGACGATGCGCGCATTTGGCGCCGAGATCATCTTGACGCCCAAGGCCGGTGGCATGGAGATGGCGCGCGACGTCGCCGAGCGGATGCGCGACGAAGACGCGCCGTTGTCCCCCACCTCGAAGCCCCACCGCTCGGCGGCGGCGTCCTCGTCGCCGGCGATGCGGATGTCGCGGGGGTCGGCGACGCCGAGCCCGTCTTCCTGTGCCATGCGCAGGTAGGGGATGGAGAGCGGGTCGAAGCCCATCATCCGGGCGGCGACCGCGTCGATGGCCACCTGGTCCTCGCCGGCGAGCATGACGTCCTTCACCACCGGCCGCATGGTGCGCGGCCCCGGCCCGTTCCCGGCGGTGGTGCCGTCCATGACGGCGAAGATGCCGGCGTGGATCTCCTTCTGGATGGCGAGCAGGTCGACGAGCGTCTCGTGGATCCAGGTGTGGCAGTAGTGGCGCCGGTCGTGGAGCAGGCCGCCGAACGCGTTCTTCATGGCGCCGGTGGTGGTGGTGTAGATGTGGCATTTCACCGTGGGGAGATGGACGACGTTCTTCCCCTGGAAGAAGTCGGGCACCCGGATGCCCTCGGGGAAGACCTTGTCGAGCGCGCGCATCCGCGCCCTGGGCCGGTAGGTCACCCACGTCATGTCGGCCGGCTCGAAGTTGTAGAGCACGGGCACGCCGTGGCGGCGGAGGACGGGCAGGGAGTGGTTCAGGTCCTCGCCCTTGAAGGCGTCGGTGACGACGGTCTGGTTCTGGACGCAGACCTGCTCGGGAAAGCCGCGCGCCCGGAGCGCGAGGATCGTCCCCTCGAGCTGCCACGGCGTCGTGTTCGCCGCCGGGAAGGGGAAGTGCCAGGAGATGTTGTCCTTGAGGATGGTGGGCGCGCCCCGCGTCAGCGCCCGCGCCACGCCGCCGAGGTCGCAGAGGCGCGCCACGTCGTCGAGGACGCGCTCCGGCCGGACGCGGAGGACGGCGACGGTGGATGAAGCCATGCCGAGGATCTAAGGCGCCGGCGGCAAGAGTGCCCACATCGGAGCACCGTTCGCCCTGAGCGTAGCGAAGCGGAGTCGAAGGGCGCGCTTCGACTCCGCCGCTAGGCGGCTACGCTCAGCGCGAACGAAGAGACGACGGGTCGATCGACCGATCCCGCGGCTCAGCGCCCCCCGGCGCGCCCCACCCCGTGATACGTGAACCCCGCCTCCCTCGCGCGCGCCGCGTCCCACACGTTCCGGCCGTCGAAGAGCGCCCGCCCCCGCATGATGCGCGCCAGGCGCGCGAAGTCGGGGGTCCGGAACTCGTTCCACTCCGTCACGAGGAAGAGCGCGTCCGCGCCCTCCGCCGCGGCGTAGGGCTCCGGCGCGAGCGTCACGTGCGCGCCGAGGAGCGGGCGCGCCACCTCCGCCGCCACCGGGTCGTGGGCGGTGACCTCGGCGCCGGCGCCGGCGAGGAGCTGGACGAGCGTGAGCGCGGGCGCCTCGCGCATGTCGTCGGTCTTGGGCTTGAAGGCGAGGCCCCACACCGCGCAGCGCTTGCCGGCGAGCGAGCCGAGCGCCTTCGACGCCTTGTCGAAGAGGAGCCGCTTCTGCCGCTCGTTCACGCGCTCCACGGCGCGCAGGAGGTCGAAGTCGAGCCCGAGGAGGCGCGCCATGGTCATGACCGCGCGCACGTCCTTGGGGAAGCAGGAGCCGCCGAAGCCCACGCCCGGGAAGAGGAACGGGTAGCCGATGCGCTTGTCCGACCCCATGCCGCGCCGGACCTGGTCCACGTCGGCGCCGAGCCGGTCGCAGAGCGCCGCGACGTCGTTCATGAAGGAGATGCGGGTCGCCAGCATGGCGTTGGCGGCGTACTTGGTCAGCTCGGCCGAGCGCGGGTCCATGAACAGCACCGGCTGCTCGGTCCGGACGAACGGGGCGTAGAGGTCGCCCATGACCTTGCGCGCGCGCTCGCTCGTCACGCCCACCACCACGCGGTCGGGGCGCATGAAGTCGTCGATGGCCGAGCCTTCCTTCAGGAACTCGGGGTTCGAGACGACGTCGAACTCCGCCTGCGCCACCTTGCCCACGACCTCGGCCACCCGCTCGCAGGAGCCGACCGGGACGGTGCTCTTGTTCACGACGACGGTGTAGCGGCGGAGGTGCCGGCCGATCCCGTCGGCGGCGGCGAGCACGTAGGAGAGGTCGGCCTCGCCCGTCTCGCCCGGCGGCGTGCCCACGGCGATGAAGGCGACGTCCGTCTCCTGCATCGCGTCTGCGAGCGAGGTGGTGAAGGCGAGCCGCCCCTCGCGCGCGTTCCGGCGGACGAGCTCCTCGAGGCCGGGCTCGTAGATGGGGATGCCGCCCGCCTGCAGCGTCGCGATCTTGCGGGGATCGACGTCGACGCAGGTGACGTGGTTGCCCGACTCCGCGAGGCACGTGCCCGTGACGAGGCCGACGTAGCCCGTGCCGATCACCGCGATCTTCAAGGCGAAACCCCCGGCTGGCGAGAGGCCGCGAGGCTACCACAGCCGACGCGCCGCGGCAGTCCTATGGCGCCACGACCGCCCTCGACGCCGCCTCCACCCCCCGCGCCAGCCTCAGCTTCGCCGGATCCTTCGCGCTCTCCACCACCGCCTCCACCGCGACCCGCTCCGCGCGCCCGAGCGCGGGGTCCATCGCGCCGGCCTGCGCCGCGACCTCCGGGTAGAAGTGCGCGACGAGCGCGCACGCGCCGTGGAGAGCGCGCGCCAGGCCGACCTCGGCCGCGCGGCGCTTCACCGCCTCGATGTGCGCCGCGTCCGCCAGCTCCGGCAACCACAGCAGCTCGCGGACGTCGATCCAGGCGAGCAGGGGCGCTTGCAGACCCAGCTCCGCCAGCCCGGCGACCGTGACGAGGAGCGCATCCTCGGCTGCCGGGCGAGCCGCCGTGGGGCCCATCGCCGGGTAGGGATCCCGGCGATCGAAGAGGCCCATGTCGAGCCAGTCGAGGAAGCCACCGACCTCGTGGTCAACCCAGGCGATGTCCTCGTCATAGCGGGCGCGCAGCTCGTCGACGCGCGGCTGCTGGGTCGCGCTGTAGAGCCCCGCGATCGGATGCTCGACGAGCTGATCGTGCAGCGTGTCGTAGTCGCCGTTGGCGAGCACGCTGCCCATGTACGGCTTCGCC
>DASTGH010000250.1:0-3707 GCA_035719345.1 Anaeromyxobacteraceae bacterium | reverse complement strand
AGACGCCCGGCTTCTCGGTACGGAACCTGGCGGCCGAGGCGAAGGCGAGGCACGAGGCCGCGCAGACCGCGGCCGCCAAGCCGTGACGATCAGCGGGCGGCCGCGGCCGGCTCCGGGCCGCCCGGGGCCCGCACCGTCACGTCCTTCGCGCCGAACGGCGCGATGAGCTGCAGCAGCGCGAAGCCGGGCAGCGCCGTCGCCATCGCCACGGCGAAGAACGCCGGGTAGCCGAGCCGGTGGGCGAGGACGCCGGAGGGGATGCCGGCCAGCGTCCGCCCCAGGCCGAAGAGGCTCGAGAGCAGCGCGTACTGGGTGGCGCTGTACTGCTTGTCGCAGACGCGCAGGATGAGCGCGAGCAGCGCCGCCGTCCCCATGCCCTGCGCCCCGTACTCGCCGGCGATGGCGACGTAGGTCCACAGGCGCGGCGCGAGCGCCACGCCCGGCCCGGCGGCGCAGGCGGCGATGTCGAGCGGGCCCCCGCTGGCCAGCGCCGCGCCGGAGTAGAGCAGGTTGGCGGAGGCCTGCAGGACCCCGAACACCCACAGCGCGCGCCCCAGGCCCATCCTGGCCATGAGCGCGGCGCCCACGCCCGAGCCGGCGATGGTGGCGGCGGTGCCGATGACCTTCACGGCCAGGCCGATCTCGGCGTTCGAGAAGCACATGTCCTTGAGGAACGGGTTCACCATCGTGCCGCCGAGGTTGTCGCCGAACTTGTAGAAGACGAGGAAGAGGGCGACCGTGACCGCCTGCGGCCTGCGGAAGTAGGTGACGAAGGGCTCGACCACGGCCGAGCCGAGCGTCCGCGGCGGGCGCGCCGGCCGGACCGGCTCCTCGGCGGCGAGCGTGAGCGCGGTGAACGCGACGAACAGCGCGCCGATGCCGGCGAAGACGAGCGGCCAGGACACCCACTGCGAGGCGAAGATGGCGAGCGCGCCCGCGATCAGCATCCCGATGCGGTAGTACATGACGCGCAGGCCGCTGGCCGGGCCCTGCTCGTCCGCCTCCAGCACCTCGACCGCGTAGGCGTCGAGCGCGATGTCCTGCGTGGCCGAGAAGAAGGCGATGGCGAGCGCGAGCAGCCCGATCGCGCCGGCGGCCCCGGCCGCCAGCACCAGCTTGCCGGTGGCGGCGTCGCGGAGGAGCGAGCGCGCCACGAACGCGGCCAGCGCCCCGAACGACGCGGCCAGCGCCAGCTGCGCCACGAGCACCCAGCTGCGGCGCCGGCCGGGGCGCGGGAGCGCGTAGCGGTCGACGAGCGGCGACCAGAGGAACTTGAAGCTCCAGGGGATCGACACCGCCGAGAGCGCGCCGATGGTCTTGAGGTCGACGCCCGCGCCGCGCAGGAAGATCTGGAGCGTGGTGAAGACGAAGCCGAGCGGCATCCCCGACGAGACGGAGAGGAGGCCCAGGACCTGGACGCGGCGGCTCTTGAGGGAGGCCAAGGCAGGCGGAGCTTAGGAGGCGGCGCCCCGCGTCACAAGGCGCGAGGACGGCGCGGCGGCCTCAGCGGAGCGTGGGGGGGCCCGCGCCCGGCGGAGGCGTGTGCGCCGGTGCCTCGTCGTCCCGGGCCGCGGCGCGCCGGAAGAGCAGGTCGAGCACCGCGCCGGCGACGAGCAGCCAGGCCACGAAGGCGGCGGCCAGCACGAGCAGCACCTTGGCGATGGCGATGAGCACGTCCCCTCGATCCGGGACGCTCCCACGCGACGGACGCCCTGTCAAACCGGCGAAAGCGATCAGGCGGCCGGCCGCACGGTCCGCGCGAACTCCTCCACCGGAAGACAGTTCAGCACATCGGCCCTGCGCACCCACCCCCGCCGCGCCGTGCCCACCGCGTAGCGCAGGTAGCCGAGCGCCGCGGTGGAGTGCGCGTCGACGGAGAGGACCACCGGGATGCCGCGCTGGCGCGCCAGGCGGAGGAAGCGGGGCTCGAGCTCGAGGCGGTGCGGGTCGCCGTTGACCTCGACCGCGCCGCGCGAGCGCGCCAGGGCGTCGAGCACCTCCTCCACGCGGCAGGCGAACGACTCCCGCTCGAGGAGCAGCCGGCCCAGCGCGTGCCCCCAGATCTTGAAGACCGGCAGCGAGAGCGCGCGGACCAGCCGGCGGGTCATCGCCTCCTCGTCCATCTTGAACCGGCTGTGGACGCTGGCGACGATGACGTCGAGCCGCTCCAGCACCGCGTCCGGGAAGTCGAGCCCGCCCTCCTCGGTGATGTCCGACTCCGTCCCCTTGAGCAGCTTCACCCGGACGCGCTCCTGCACGCGGTCGATCTCGTCCCACTGCCGGCGGATCCGGTCGGCGTCGAGGCCGCCGGCGTAGTGCGCCGAGGGCGAGTGGTCGGTGATGGTGAGGTACTCCATCCCGAGCGCCTCGGCGGCGAGCGCCATCTCCTCCACCGTGGCGCGGCCGTCCGACCAGAGCGTGTGGCAGTGGACCATGCCGCGCACGTCCTCGGCCCGGACCAGGTCCGCCGGCAGCGTCCCCGTCAGCGCCGCCTCGACCTCGCCCTCGTCCTCGCGCAGCTCGGGCGGCACGAACGCCATCCCCAGCGCCGCGTAGAGCGCCGCCTCGCTCTCCACCTTGACCGGGGCGCCTCCCTCGAGCCGCGCCAGCCCGTACTCCGAGAGCGAGAAGCCGCGCTCGCGCGCCAGCCCGCGCAGCTTCACGTGGTGGGCCTTCGAGCCGGTGAGGTGGTGCAGGGCGGCAGCGTGGTCCTCGGGCGCGACCATGCGCAGGTCCACCTGCATGCCGGTGGCGAGGCGGACCGTCGCCTTGGCCTCGCCCCGCGCCAGCACCTCGGTCACCGAGGGGAAGGCGGCGAGCCGGTCGGCCACGGCCGCCGGGTCGCGCGTGGAGGCGACGAGGTCGAGGTCGGCGACGGTCTCCTTCATCCGGCGCGCCGAGCCGGCCAGGTCGAGCCGCTCCACCGGTGGCCCGCGCAGGTGGCGGACCAGCTTGTCGCCGAGCTCGAGCGCGTCGGCGAGGAGGACGCGGTGCTCGGCCGAGGCGAGCCGGGCCAGGTTCTCGAGGATGCGCGCCTCGGTCTTCTCGCCGAAGCCCTTCACGCCCCGGACGCGGCCGGCCCGGCAGGCGGCCTCCAGGTCGGCCAGCGACGCGATCCCGAGCGCCGCGTGCAGGGCCGCGATCTTCTTGGGGCCGAGGTCGGGGACCCGCACCAGCTCGAGGATGCCGCGCGGCAGCTCGGCGCGGAGCCGCTCCAGGATGGGGGTGGTGCCGGTGGCGTGCAGCTCCGCGATCTTCCTCGCCAGCGCCTCGCCCACGCCGGGCAGCTCCTGGAGGCGGTCGCCTGCGACCAGCGCGCCGACGTCCTCGGGCGAGTCCTCCAGGGCCCGCGCGCCGGTCTCGTACGCCCGGACCTTGAAGGGGTTCTCGCCCTTCACCTCGAGGAGCGTGCCGATCTCGCGCAACGCGCGGGCCACGCCGAACTTGTCCAGCATCGCCGCGCTATATACCGGGCGGACCGCCATGCCGCCCCTCCGCACCGCCCTCGCCGCCGCCCTGCTCGCGGGCTGCGCCGCCCCCGCCCGCACCAGCTGGTCGGAGGCGACGCCGCCCGAGGTGCTGGTGGAGGTGCTGCCGCGCGATGCCCAGCTGGCGCTCGACGGCGTGCCGCTCGGCACCGGGCCGCGCTCCGTGCCGGTGCCGGACGCCGCGCGCCGCTACCGCCTGCAGGCCACCGCGCCCGGCTT
>DASTGH010000249.1:0-18769 GCA_035719345.1 Anaeromyxobacteraceae bacterium | reverse complement strand
GCTCAGCAGCGTGCTGCGGCGCAGCGGCCGCTCCACCCGCGTCACGTTCCCGAGCGCCGCCAGCCGGCCCGCGACCTCGGGCTCGACGCCCGGGCCGGTGAAGAGGACGACGGGGAGGTCCGACCAGGCGGGCTGCCCGGCCACGTGGGCGGCGAGCACGCTCGCGACCTCGGCGGTCAGGGCCTCCTCGGTGAGCAGCACCGCGCCGACGCCGCGGTCGAGCGAGGCGGCGAGGTCCGCCGCGCCGGCGCACAGCACGCAGGCGTGCCCTGCCTCGGCGAGCACCCCGGCGGCCAGCTCCGCGTCGCGCCCCACGGGCGCCAGCACGGCCAGCGGCTCGGGACCGGACGGCCTCACGGCTGCGGCGACTCCAAGCTCGGGACGCCGGTGAGCACGCCGCGGAAGCCCTCCAGCGGCGGCCCCACGTTCACGCCCGGACCGAGGCGCAGCTCGCGGATGGTCGACTCGTGCAGGCCGGTGCGGTTCTTGATGACCGAGAGCGCCTTGCGCACGCCGCCCCCCACCTCGAAGTAGCGCAGGAGCAGGACGGTGTCGGCGAGGTAGCTGACGTCGGCGGGCGCGCCCAGGTCCGCGCCGATGATCCCGTGCTGCGCCACGATGAGGAAGGTGAGGACGCCCTGCTGGCCCAGGTACGACAGGAGCTCGTGGAGCTGCGTGGTCAGGAACGACTCGTCGGGCATGGCCTTGACGTAGCCGTTCAGGGAGTCGATCACGACGAGCCGGACGCCGCGCTCCTCGACCGCGCGGATGGCGGCGTGCGCGAACTCGCCGGGGGTGAGCTCCGCGGGATCGATCTGCTGGACGGTGATGCGCCCCGACTCGACGTGGCGATCGAGGTCGAGGCCGAGCGAGCGCGCCCGGGCGAGGGCGGTGCGCCGCGATTCGTCGAACGCGAAGATGGCGACCGGCTCGCCGCGGGCCGCGGCCGCCGCTGCATACTGCGCGGCGACCGCCGACTTCCCGGCGCCGGAAGGGCCCATGATGAGCGTGCTCGTGCCCCGGGCCGGCCCTCCTCCGAGCAGCGCGTCGAGCGCCGCCCCGCCGCTCGAGACGCGCTCGAGCTCCACGCCGGGCGTCGCCGGGTGCTCGGCGGCCACGAGCCGCTCGAAGACGCTGAGCCCACCGGTCCGGATCACGAAGTCGTGGTACCCGCCGGAGTACGGCATGCCGCGCATCTTGAGCACGCGCAGGCGGCGGCGCTCGGCGCCGAAGAGCGGCGACGTCTGCTCCAGCGCGATCACGCCGTGCGCGAGGCTCTGCAGCAGGACGTCGGGCCTGCCGGGCGCAGGGTTGTCGATGAGGAGGACGGTGCGATCCCGCTCCACCAGCTCCCGCTTGAGGGCGAGGATCTGGTGCCGGTAGCGGAGGTCGCTCTGCGCCAGGAGCCGGAGCTCGGAGCAGGAGTCGAGCGCGACGCGCGACGGCTGCAGCCGCTCCATCTCCCTGAGGATGCCGCGCATCCGCTCGCCGAGGGCCACCTCGGAGGGCTGGAAGAGCGTCGTCTCCGTCTCGCGCGCGTCCTGCGTGGCCGTGTCGTAGATCGCCACGCCGTCGAGCGACCAGCCGTGCGAGCGGGCGACCGAGCGGACCTCCTCGACGGTCTCGGAGAGGGTGATGTAGAGGCACCGCTCGCCGCGCGCGGCGCCCGCCAGCAGGTACTGCAGCGCGAGGGTCGTCTTGCCCGACCCCGGGGCGCCCTCGACCAGGTAGAGCCGGCGGCGCGGGAGCCCGCCGCCGAGCAGCGCGTCGAGACCTCGGATTCCTGTCGGGACACGGGGTTCGTCCGATCGGGACATGGCCCCGATCTACGCACCGTCGCGCGAGGCTCAACCGTCCTCGGCGGGGTGAGGGCGAGCCGCCTGGGCGGATCAGTGCCTGGGCTCGTCCCCGGAGGGCGCCCCGGTGGGCACGTCGTGGCCGGGCTCCTGCGCCGGCGGCGTGTCGACGCGCCGGGACGGCTCCGGCCACCCGCGCGGGGAGAGGATGTCGGGCCCGGGCGGCGTCATCCGGATCGTGTCGCCGTGGCCCGGGTTCGTGAGCGGGAACCGCGTGGCGTTGTCCATGACCGTGATGCCGATGAGCAGCACCACGAAGAAGATGCTCGTGGCGAAGACGAGGCGGTTCGCGCCGCCGTGGTCCCACAGGTGCATGAAGAAGAGCACGACCAGCATCGACTTCACGCTGGCGATGACGAGCGCGACGCCGATGTGCAGCACGCCCGGCAGGTGGATGCGCGAGGTGAGCAGGGTGAGGATGGTGCCTGCGATGAGGGCGGCGAAGACGATCCAGTAGCGGGCGGCGCCGGGGCTGGCGCCGTGGTCGTCCTGCGCGTCGGCGGTGGTGGTGTGGGCGTGGGCCATGGCTCGCGCGTCCGGTCAGATCAGGTAGAGCAGCGGGTAGAGGAAGATCCAGACGAGGTCGACGAGGTGCCAGTACATCCCGCCCAGCTCGAGCGGCGTCGAGTAGCCGTGGTCGTAGTGACCGCGCCAGGCGAGCACCATGAGCACCGCCAGGATGGTCATGCCGATGATGACGTGGAGCCCGTGCAGGCCGGTGAGGAGGAAGTAGAGCGTGAAGAACATCGGCGCGCCGGTCGAGGTCATCTCCTCGAACCGGTAGTAGCGCCCGGGCAGGAGACCCTCGTGGAAGTCGTGGCCCCACTCGAACGCCTTGATGACGAGGAAGCCGAGCGCGAAGACGAGCGTCACCGCCAGCAGCCCCGCCGCCTGTTTCCCGCGTCCGTGGTGCGCGGCGTGGTGCGCCAGCGCCACGGTGAGCGACGAGGTGATGAGGACGATGGTGTTGACCGTGCCGAGCACGAGGTTGAGGTGGTGCGAGGCCTCGGCGAAGGTCTCGGAATAGAGGAACCGGTACACGGAGTAGGCCGTGAAGAGCCCTCCGAAGAGGAGGAGCTCGGTCGCCAGGAAGAGCCACATCCCGAGCCGCGCCGCGTGCTCCTGCTGGCGGAGGTTCGGGAAGTGGTGGGCGACGTACGACGGGACGGCCACCGCGGTCGTCTCAGGCATGCCTCACCTCGGGGCCGGCGCCGGCGGCCTCGGTGTAGTCGTGGGGCGCGTGGGTGAACACCGGCTGGCCGACGAAGTTCTCCGTCGGCGGCGGCGAGAGCGTGTCCCACTCGAAACCGCGCGAGCCCCAGGGGTTCGGGCCGGCGATGGCGCCGTGGCGGAGCGACACGAGCAGGTAGACGAGGATGATGAGGAACCCGAAGGCGAGCAGCGTCGATCCGGCGGTGGAGGCGACGTTGAGCGCCCAGAAGCGCTCCGGGTACGAGTAGTAGCGCCGCGGCATCCCGTAGTTCCCGAGCAGGAACTGCGGGATGAAGGTGGCATTGAAGCCGAGGATGATGAGCACCGCCGAGACCAGGCCCCAGCCCTCGGGGTAGGTGCGCCCGAACATCTTCGGCCACCAGTAGTGGAGGCCGGAGAGGAACCCCATGATGACGCCGCCCACCATGATGAAGTGGAAGTGCGCCACCACGAAGTAGGTGTCCTGCCAGTGGATGTCGAGCGCGACGGTGGCGAGCGCGATCCCGGTCATGCCGCCGAAGACGAGGAAGAAGAGGAAGCCGCAGACGTAGGCGAACGGGGTGTTGAAGACGACCGCGCCCTTGTACAGCGTCGCCGTCCAGTTGAAGACCTTGATGGCGGTGAAGATGCCCACGAACATCGAGAGCACGCCGAAGACGCCCGCGTTCAGCACCGACTGGCCCGAGGTGAAGAGGTGGTGGCCCCAGGTGAAGAAGCCGACGAAGGCGATGCCGAGCGAGGAGAAGGCCACCGCCTTGTAGCCGAAGATGTTCTTGCGGGCGGCGGCCTGGATCGTCTCGGAGATCACCGCCATCGAAGGCAGGACCATGATGTAGACGGCCGGGTGCGAGTAGAACCAGAACATGTGCTGGAAGAGGATGGGATCGCCGCCGCGCGCCGGGTCGAAGATCCCGAAGCCGAAGGCGTGCTCCACCGCCACCAGCAAGAGCGTGATGCCGAGCACCGGGGTCGCCAGGATCTGGATGATCGACGTCGCGTAGATCGACCAGACGAAGAGCGGCAGCCGCATCCAGGAGAGCCCGGGCGCACGCAGCGTGTGCGTGGTCACGATGAAGTTGAGGCCGGTCAGGATCGACGAGAAGCCGAGGATGAAGGCGCCGAGCAGCACCGGCACGACCTTCGTGATCGTGGTCGTCGAGTACGGCGTGTAGAACGTCCAGCCGGTGTCGACGCCGCCGTGGATCATCCCGTACAGCGCGAACACGGCGCCGATGAGGTACAGGTAGACCGAGAGCAGGTTCAGCTTGGGGAAGGCGACGTCGCGCGCCCCCACCATGATCGGGAGGA
This sequence comes from Anaeromyxobacteraceae bacterium, assembly GCA_035719345.1. GTDB lineage: Bacteria > Myxococcota > Myxococcia > Myxococcales > Anaeromyxobacteraceae > Anaeromyxobacter_A. The sequence continues at coordinate 14,393 of DASTGH010000249.1, read as the reverse complement.
AGAAGTTCCCGAAGATGCCGGGGATGGCGGGGATCATGAAGAGGAAGATCATGACCACGCCGTGCAGCGTGAACATCCGGTTGTAGGTCATCGCGTCCATGATGGTCGGGCCGGGCGTGAGCAGCTCGATCCGGACCAGCATGGCGAAGATGCCGCCGAGCAGGAACGACACGCTCGTCAGCACGAGGTACATGATGGCGATCCGCTTGTGATCGCGCGTGAGGAGCCAGGACATGATCCCGGCTTCCGCGTTGAGGTAGTTGTGCGGGTTGTACCCCGCGACCGGGTCAGCGGCCGCTGCTGGGGTCGTAGCCAGAGACTGGGACATAGACGGGGCCCTTGGACGGCTCGGGGCGCACCGTGTCGGTGCGCAGGGTCTTGATGAACTCGACGATGGCCGCGATCTCGGGGCCGGGGATGCGGCCCTGGAACGTGGGCATGACGTTCTGGTACCCGGCCACGATCTTGGCGGCGGGGTCCATCATCGACTCGGTGAGGTACGCCTCGTCGGCGACGATGCTCCGGCCGTCCTGCAGCTTCTCGGTCTTGCGGTAGAGGTCGAGCCAGGTCGGGCCGATGTGGCGCGTGCCGTCGACCGTGTGGCACTTGAAGCAGCCGTACTCGCCGGCGAGCCGTCGCCCCTGCTCCGCCAGGCTGGTGATGGGATTCGCACGCTCGTCGGGCGTGTCCTGTGCCATGGCCACGCTCCGGCCGCGCATGTCGGCGAGCCAGGCGTCGAACTCGGACGGCTCCATGGCGATGACCTCGCCCAGCATCGCCGAGTGGCCGATCCCGCAGTACTCGGCGCAGAACACCTGGTGCCGGCCGGGCCCCTTCGCCTCGATCCACGTCTCGGTGTAGCGGCCCGGCACCGCGTCCTGCTTGACGCGGAAGTCCGGGATGAAGAACGAGTGGATCACGTCCTGAGAGGTGATGAGCAGGCGCACCGGGCGACCGGCCGGGATGCGCAGCACGTCGGTGCCGCTCGGGCCGCCCGGGTAGGCGAACTTCCACATCCACTTCTTGCCCGTGACGAAGACGTCCATCGCGTCCTTGGGCGGCGCCTGCAGCTTCACGAAGAGCGGGAAGCCGAGCGCGAACCAGAGGAGGAAGAACGAGAGTGGCACGCCGATGAAGAGCACCTCGTGGAGCGCCTTCGGCTCGACGTGCGGCGTGACCTGCCCCTCCTGCCGGCGCCGGTAGCGGACGAAGAGCACGAGGGCCACCGCGGCGACAGCGGCCGCGCTCAGCATGGTCACGGTGATGACGAAGAAGTGGAGCTTGTCGACCTGCTCCGCCCAGGTGGACGCCTCCTCGGGCAGGAACAGCATCTTCTGCATGAGCTCGTTCATGGAGTCTCTCGCTGCGCGGCGTCGACCCGCGCCCGCGTGCCGTCCTTCGAGCCGTGGCCCCGCTTCAGCTCGCGGCGCCAGAAGACGCCGAGCATGACGGCCAGGCCGCCGAGCACGCCCAGCATGGCGACGCGCACGAACCCGAGCGCGTAGGGCTCGTAGCGGCGGCTGGCCGGGTCGTAGCGGTAACAGGTGAGGAGGAGGCGGTCGAAGCTCGTGCCGACGCGCCCCTGCGACGCCTCGACCAGCGCCAGGCGCAGGTCCTTGGCCGGGAACTCGACGCCGTAGAGGTAGCGCGAGACGCGGCCGTCGGGCGTCGCCACGACGATGGCCGCCGCGTGCGCGTACTGCTTCGTCTTCTCGTCGTACGCGTACTTGAAGCCGACCGCCTCGGTGACCGCGCGGATCTCCGGCTCGCTGCCGGTGAGGAAGCGCCAGGAGGCGGCGGCGTCCGGCCGCCCCACCGACTGCAGCATGACCCGCTGCCGCTCGCCGGCCGCCTTGGTCGTGTCGCGCGGGTCGAAGCTGACCGTGACCGCGTCGTAGTCCTTGCCCAGGACGAGGCCGGTCTCCTTCATGCCGCGCGCCAGCCCGGTGAGGACGAGGCCGCAGAGCATGGGACAGGAGTAGTAGACGAGCGAGATCACCGTGGGCCGTTCGCGCCGGCGCACGAGGTCGCCGAGCCGGACGGGCGTGCCGTCCTCGGCGGTGAAGCTCGCGCCCGCGGGCAGGGCGGCGCCGAGCTTCTCCACGATCTCCACGTCCTGCAGCGCCGGCGGGAGCTGGTCGTTGGCCGCCAGCGGCAAGGGCTTGTGCATGGCCTGCCCCATGGGCAGGGCCAGGGCCATCGCCGGCGCGAGCAGCGCGAGCGCGGCACACCTCCTCACGGCCGCTCGCCCTTCTCGACGAGGTCCATGGCCTTGTCGATGGGGATGTGGACGACGCCCTTCGACTGATCCACCCAGCCGTAGCTGTCGAGGTGGCGCCGCGCCTGCTCGCGCCAGGCGACGCCCTGGTTGGCGTGCTCGAAGAGGCGCTGCTCGACGATGCCGATCTTGGCCTGGCCTGCCGACGCCGGGAACGCGACCGGGCCCTCCGGGTTGGAGACGCGGCGGGTGACCTGCATCTGCCAGGCGGCGGCGAGCGAGCCGGCGACGAAGACGATCATGGCGACGACGCCGACCCAGACGATCCGGCCCGACGGGATGAGGTCGAGCTCGGCCGGCGGGTGCGCGATGCCGTGGTGGCCGCCGTGCTCCTCGTGCTCGGGATGGGCGTGCGCGTCGGTGCTCATGACGGGTCGTACCTCAGCGACTCGGCCAGGTAGGGATCGCCGACCGGCACCGCGGCGCGGCCGCGCAGGCGCCACACCACGAAGGCGAGCGCGAGGCCGCCCACGCCCACGAGCGCGGTCAGGTCGGCGAGGTGCGGGGCGGGGCCGTGCGCGTCGTGCTGCAGCGCCGGCATCATCACCCAGTAGACGTCGACGTAGTGGATGACGAGCACCCAGATCGCCATGAAGCCGAGCGACCTCGGGTGCCGCTTCAGGTCGCGGGAGAGGAGCAGGAAGAACGGCACGATGAAGTGGAACAAGGCCAGGGCGACCGAGATCGCGAACCAGGTGGTCTTGTTGCGCGCCACGTACCACGGCACCTCCTCCGGGATGTTCGCGATCCAGATGAGCATGTACTGGGAGAAGCCGATGTAGGCCCAGAAGGCGGTGAACGCGAGCATGTACTTGCCGAGCGAGTGGTAGTGGTTGGCATTGACGAGCGCGCCGGGCAGCCCCTCCTCGCGCAGCGCGTTGACCGCCAGGACCACGACCGCGAAGGCCGCCAGGAACGATCCGGCGAAGTAGTAGAGGCCGAAGATGGTCGAGGCGAGGTGCAGGTCGAGCGACATCTGCCAGTCGAAAGCCGCGAAGCTCATGGCGAGCGCCACGAAGGGCAGCGCGCCGGCACCGAGCCTGCGCTGCTTGAGCGTGAGCGCGACCCCGCCCTCCTCATCCTGGCGCGTGGACCAGCGGTGGAGGAGGTGCGCGACGCCGATCCAGAGCGCGAAGTAGACGAGCGCGCGCACGACGAAGAACGGCACGTTGAGGTAAGGCCGCCGGTGCTCGGCCAGGTGGCGGAGCTCCCCCTCGAGGTGGGACGGGTCCACCCAGGGGAAGATCTTCGACGCTCCCAGGAGCACCGGGATGAAGAGGACGAGGAACAGCACGCCGGAGAGGGGGATGGTCTCCACGACGCGGCGGAAGACGGTGTACCAGAGCGCCTTCCCCGCCTGGAACGCCATGTTCATGATGAGCGTCGCGAGCGCGATGCCGGCCCAGTAGACGAAGGCGACGTGGTAGCCCTGCAGCGCGCGCTGCGGGTTCAGGAAGCCGAGCACGAGCGTGAGCACGAGGCCGACCACCCCCGCACCCAGCCCCAACGTGAAGGCGCGCTTGCCGCCCTCGAAGCGGACGACCTTCATCTCCCCTCCCCGGACGGCGGTGACGTGAGCCTGGCGCGCTCCTCGGGCGTGAGCCGGTCGGCCCGCGCCGACTGGCTCACCTGGAGCGCGCGGATGTAGGCGACGATGGCCCAGCGCTCCTCGGGCGTGAGCGCGCTCGCGTACGAGGGCATGACGCCGAAGCCCTCGCTCATGACCTGGAAGTACCAGCCGTCGGTCTGCTGCGCGCGCGCCAGCAGCGACGGCGGCGGGCGGATGGCCATGTTGCGCGCCACCAGGCTCGCCCCGTCGCCGAGGTAGCCGTGGCACACGGCGCAGTGGATGTCGAAGCGCGTGCGCCCCTGGTCCAGCAGCTTGCGCGTGACCGGGATCGGCGGGCGCGTCAGCGCCTTGCCGTCCGGGCCGCGGCCGGTGGCGAGCTCCGGCGCCATGACGTCCTCGCGCGCCACGGTCCCCGGCGGCGGCGGTCGCATGGAGATGCGGTCGGGCCAGAACTCGCTCTCGCGGTAGGTCTTGACCTTCTGCTGCGAGATCATGGGATCGAAGACCTCGCACCCGGCGAGCGCGAGGAGGAGGAGCGCGGGGAGAAGCCGGGTCATCGCTTCGCCTCCACCGCGGTCGTCACCTGCAGCGCGCCGAGCCGCGACAGCTCCTCCTGCACCGCGCGCTCGTCGCCCGGCTTCACCTCGGCCGAGAGCCAGAGCGCGTCGATGGTGGCGGTGCGGAAGGCGTCGGCCTCGAAGAGCGGGTGGTAGAGCCGCGGCAGGCCGCAGAGCGCGATGAGCCCGATGGTGATGGCGAGCGAGGCGGAGAGCACGCCGGTCTCGAAGGTCACCGGGATGTAGGCGGGCGGGCTGTGGGGGAGGCGGTTGCCGACGTTGATGACGTAGTCCACGGCGTTCATCCACCACTGCATGACGTAGCCGCCGATGGCGCCGGAGACGCCGATGACGAGCGCGATGAGCGGGATCTTCGAGCGCCCGAGGCCGAGCGCCTCGTCCACCGCGTGCAGCGGGTACGGCGAGTGCGCGTCGAGCCGCCGGTGGCCGAGCTCGCGCAGGCGCCGCGCGGCGGCGCACAGCGCAGTCTCGTCCTTGAACTCCGCCAGGACAAAGGTGCTCCTGCCGAGGGCCATGGCGCTACCTCCCGTGCTCCGGCGCGGCGTGCGCGTGGGCGTGGCCCGCCGCCGCCGCGCGCGCATGGTCGGCATGGTCGAGCTCGACGCGGAGCTCCTTCACCTCGCTCGCCGAGACCGAGGGGACGAAGCGGAGGAAGAGCAGGAAGAGGAAGCCGAAGAACCCGACCGTGCCCGCGTAGATGCTGAGGTCGACCCAGGTCGGCATGTAGTTGGCCCAGGACGAGGGGAGGAAGTCGCGGTGCAGGCTGGTGACGATGATGTTGAAGCGCTCCGTCCACATGCCGACGTTGACCAGGATCGACGCGACCCAGACCACGGCCATGTTCCGGCGCATGCTCGGGATCCAGAAGAGCTGCGGCACGAGCACGTTGCAGAACATCATGAGCCAGTAGACGGGCGCGTACGGCCCGCGCTGGCGCGTGTGGAAGAAGACGTAGGACTCGTACGGGTTCCCGGAGTACCAGGCGATGAAGTGCTCCATGGCGTAGCCGTACGAGACCATGAGGCCCGTGGCGAGGAGCACCTTCGTCATGTTGTCGATGTGACGCTGGGTGATGACGTGCTCGAACCCGAAGACCTTGCGGGCGGGGATCATGAGCGTCAGCACCATGGCGAAGCCGCTGAAGATGGCGCCGGCGACGAAGTAGGGCGGGAAGATGGTGGTGTGCCAGCCCGGCAGCTGAGAGATGGCGAAGTCGAAGGAGACGATGGTGTGAACGGAGAGGACGAGCGGCGTGGAGAGCCCGGCCAGGAGCAGGTACGCGATGCGCCAGTGCCGCCAGTGCGACGCCGAGCCGCGCCAGCCGAGCGAGAAGATGCCGTAGGCGATGCGGGCCGCCTTCTTCTTCGAGGCGTCGCGCAGCGCGGCCAGGTCGGGGAGGAGGCCCACGTACCAGAAGAGCAGCGAGACCGTGAAGTAGGTGGAGACCGCGAACACGTCCCACATCAGCGCGCTCTTGAACTGCGGCCAGATGCCGAGCGTGGACGGGTACGGGAAGAGCCACCAGGCGAACCAGGGCCGGCCGAGGTGCAGGATGGGGAACAGGCCCGCCTGCATGACGGCGAAGAGCGTCATCGCCTCGGCGAAGCGGTTGATGGAGGTGCGCCACTTCTGCTGGAAGAGGAGGAGGATGGCGCTGATGAGCGTGCCGGCGTGGCCGATGCCGATCCACCAGACGAAGTTGATGATGCCGAAGGCCCAGGCGACCGGGATGTTGTTCCCCCAGGCGCCCACGCCCACCGCAAAGGTGTAGGCGATGGCGGTGAAGAGCAGGCCCGTGAGCGCGGCGGCGACGCCGAGCAGCATCAGCCAGCCCTTGCGCGTCGGGTCCCACACCGGCCGGAACATGTCCTCCGTGACCTGCCGGTCGGAGGGGCGGCCGACGAGGACCGGCGCGCCCTCGAGGGCGAGGCGGTCTTCCTCGCGGAGCAGCTCTCGGGTCGTGGCGCTCATGTCAGCTCGGGGTTCGGGTTGCGGACGCGCACGAGGTACGCGGTGCGCGGGCGCGTGCCCAGGTCGTGGAGGAGGTCGTAGCGCCGCTCGTCCTGGTGCAGCCGCGACACGGCGCTCTTCGGATCGTTGAGGTTTCCGAAGACGATGGCGTTCGCCGGGCAGGCCTGGGCGCAGGCGGTGGTGAACTCGCCCTCCTGGATGGTGCGCCCGGCGACGCGCGCGCCGATGCGCGCGCGCTCGATGCGCTGCACGCAGTAGGTGCACTTCTCCATGACGCCGCGGGTCCGGACGGTGACGTCCGGGTTCATGGCCATCTTCTCGGTGGGCGACTTCTCCCCGAGGTAGTCGAGGTAGTTGAAGCGACGGACCTTGTACGGGCAGTTGTTGGAGCAGTACCGCGTGCCGACGCAGCGGTTGTAGACCATCTCGTTCAGGCCCTCGTCCGAGTGGACGGTGGCGTTCACGGGACAGACGTACTCGCAGGGCGCCGCCTCGCAGTGGACGCACATCAGCGGCTGCGCCACGGTCTTCGGGTCCTCGGGCGACCCTTCGAAGTAGCGGTCCACCCGGAGCCAGTGCATCTCGCGGCTGCGCGCCACCTGCTCCTTGCCGACGACCGGGATGTTGTTCTCGGCCTGGCAGGCCGTGGTGCAGGCGCCGCATCCGATGCACTTGGCCAGGTCGATGGCCATGCCCCACTTGTACTGCTGACTGCCGTAGTCGACCGGGTCCTGCATGCGGGGGACCGCGCCCCGCAGCTCCTCCACCTTCTCCTTGCCCTCGTGCGACCAGGCGGCGGCGTCGAAGGCGAGCGCGATGTCGCGCCCCTCCATCGAGAAGTGCTCCTGCGTGAGCGCGAAGGGGTGCGTCCCGCGCAGCGGCGCCACGGCCAGCCCGGCGGCGGACCACGGCGCGCCGGCGGTGCGCAGCCGGCCGAAGTCGAACCCGACCCCCGTGCCGACCGGCCCGCCGCGGCTCCGCCCGTAGCCGAGCGGGAGCGTCACCACCTCGTCGGCGTGGCCGGGCATGGTCCAGACCGCCGCCTCGACCGCGCGGCCGCCGAGTCGCAGCTCCACCCGCGCGCCGTCCTTCAGGCCGAGCTTCTGCATCGTCGCCGGCGAGACGTAGGCAGGGTTGTCCCAGGTGACCTTGCTGATGGGCTGGGGCAGCTCCTGCAGCCAGGCGTTCTCCGCGAAGCGGCCGTCGAGGAGCTTGTAGTCGGGCACGAAGGAGGCCTCGAGCCCGCCCCCCTCCCCCGGCGCGGCGCCCTTCACGGCGGCGGCCACCGCACCCGGGTCGGGCGCCGCCTGCACCGGCGGCGCGGCCGTCCCCTCGACCACGCCCTTCGCCAGCCACCCTTCCCAGCGGCGCTCGAAGTCGCCGCCCTTCGACTGCCCGGCCCAGTACTCCCGCAGCAGCCGGTACGGCCCGGCGTCGGCCTCGTTCGCGAACGCGGCCAGCACCTCCACCTCGGTCGTGCTCTCGAAGAGCGGCTGGATGAGCGGCTGCACCAGCGAGACGGTGCCGTCGTGGGCGCGCGCGTCGCCCCAGCTCTCGAAGGGATGCGAGGCGGCCAGCACCCAGCTCGCGCGCGGCGCCGTCTCGTCGTCCCGGTAGGTGAGGTAGACGACGTCCTTCGCCTTGCCCAGCGCCGCGGAGAGGTCCACGTCGGCCGGCGCCGCGTAGACGGGGTTGTGGGCGGTGACGACGACGGTCTCGACCTTGCCGCCCGACAGCTCCTCGGCGAAGGCGCGCAGCGCACCGGGGCCGGCGGGGTCGGGGAAGGCCGGGGGGCCGTAGCTCACGGTCTTCCCGGCGTTGCCGAGCGCCGCGTTCATGGCGTGCGCCAGCGCGTGCACCGCGGGCGGCTGGCCCGCGCCCGCCAGCACCAGCGAGCGGCCCCGGTTCTTCGCCAGATCGGCGGCGACGGCGGCCGCCTGCTTGCCGAACCGCGTCTCGCCGCCGCCCAGGGCCGCGAGCGGCCCCGCGCCGTGCTTCGACGCCAGCTCGCCCGCGACGGCGCGCGCGAAGGCGAGCACCTCCGACGGCTTCATGCGGAAGCGGTGGTCGGCGTTCGACCCCGTCACCGAGAGCTGGGACTCGGCGGCGTAGAGCCGGTTCATCTCGGGGCCGGGCTCGCGGCGCTCCGCGAACTCGCGCGCCAGCCGCAGCGCCTCCGGGCCCACCGCCAGGAAGTCGGCGTCGAGCGAGAGGATGGCGCGCGCCTCCTTCAGCGCGTGCCGCGCCGCCAGCGGGCGGCCGAAGGCGAGGCGGGCGCCCTCGCGCGCCTCGTCCGCGGCGAGGCTCTCGTAGGCGACGAAGCGCGCCTGCGGGAAGCGCTCCAGGATCCGGCGGCGCAGGTCGGCCTTGAGGGGCGACGCGTCGGCGCCGGTGAGGAAGCGCAGGCGCGCGCCGCCGTCCTTCTCGTGCGTCGCCGCGAGCGCGGTGAGCTCGCGCAGGAGCGTGCGGTGCGCGAGCGGCCCCTGCCGCTTGCGGAAGCCCTTGGCGCGGCGCGGGTCGTAGAGGTCGAGCAGCATCGCCAGCTCGTGGCTCCCCACGCCGCCCAGGCTCGCCGGGTGATCGGGGTTGCCCTCCACCTTGATCGGCCGGCCGTCCCAGCTCGTCACCAGCAGCCCGGTGGCGTGGCCGGCGATGGTGACGGCCGTGGCGTAGTGCACCGGCGTGCCGGGGAGCAGCGCCTTCTCCGGCGGCCGCACGTAGGGGAGGATCTTGTGGCGCGGCGGGCGGCAGGCGCCGCCGAGCGTCGCCAGCGCCGCGGACGCGCCGAGGAGCTGCACGAAGCCGCGCCGCGAGAGGCCCTCCGGCGGGTCGGCGGCGCCCTCCGGGAACTCCGGTGAGGGCAGGCCCTTCTTCTCGAGCTCGGAGAGGCTCCGCCAGCGGTGCTGACCGTCCGCGGGACGGGGGCCTTGACCGTAGATGGGGAGCTTGCCGCCTAGCGATGACATGTCGTGCAGCTCGTCCTGGAGTGAACGTCGTGCTTCTTCACCAGCTCGGCGGCCAGCGCGGCGGGGTCGCCCTGCGGCGTCCAGCCCATGGTCGTGATCTGGTCGAGCGGGCGGAGGTTCGGGCCGGGGTTGCGATGGCACTCGAGGCACCAGCTCATGGTGAGCGGCGCGACCTGGTAGATGGCCGGCATCTGGTCGACGCGGCCGTGGCACGTCTCGCAGCCCACGCCCTTGTTCACGTGGATGGCGTGGTTGAAGTAGACGAAGTCCGGCAGCCGGTGGACCCGCGTCCAGGGGATGGGCTGGCCGGTGAAGTAGCTCTCGCGAACGGGCTCGAGGCGCGGGCTGCGGTTCCAGATCTGCGCGTGGCAGTTCATGCACAGCGCGGTGGAGGGGATGCCGGCGGTGGCGGCGCGGTCGACGCTGGTGTGGCAGTACCGGCAGTCGAGGCCGTCGTCGACGATGTGGTGGCGGTGGTCGAACTGGACCGGCTGCAGGACCTCCTCCTGCTGACCGGTACCGGCCGGGACGCGCGCCCAGACCATCAGCCCGCCGAGGGTGCCGACGGCGCCCCCCACGAGGAGCAAGAGGACCAGCTTGAAGGCAGTGTTCGCTCGGGGTCGGAAGAGGGAGCTCATTCACCGGTGGTGTCGGCCGATCCACTGCACGCTGGCCGGGAGCTCGCCCGCCTGGGCGTCGCGAGCCGTAAACTGTCGATTGCCGCATTGCGGCGCAGAGCCCTCTTGGGTGCGTCGCATCTTTTCTGCGCTGCGTTCCAGGCCTCGTTCTTGCTCTTGTCTGTGGGTGAACGGCACTTCGCGACCGCGGAACCGGCCGGCGCAAGTCCCCGGCACGTTCGTTGCCGCCGCACCTCCAGCGCGCGCACCTTCCGTGCATGGTCCTCCGGATCCTCGCGGCCATCGGGGCGGTGGCGGCCGCTCCTTCGGCGCTCGGGCAAGCGAGCCCCGGCACCGCTCCGCCGCCGAGCCAGGCGCAGCCGCCTCCCGCCGCGCCGCAGCAGCCCGCCGCCCCGCAGCAGCCCGGCGCTTCCGGGACCGCGGCCGGGCAGCAGGGCGCGCCCCCCACGACCGCGACGCCCACCAGCCCGCCGCCCCCTGCCACGCCGCAGGGCGGCACCGGCTCCGGCCAGCAGCAGACCCCGGTGGTGGTGGAGCACGAGCGCGTGACGCGACCGCCCCTGGAGACGGTCGCGGTCAACGCGGGATACGGCGCGCTCGCCGGGCTCCTCGTCGGCGGCGGCGTGGCGCTCATCGAGCAGGACCACGTCGGCCGGGACCTCATGGTCGGCACCGGCGTCGGGGTCATCGTCGGCGCGCTCGTCGGCGCGGTGCAGGTGGCGACCTCGGGCGGCGGCGACAAGCCGGTGCGCGACGGCCTGGGGAGCGTCGAGCGCAGCCCGCCGCGCCGCGGCGTCTACACGTTCGGCCTCTTCGCCCGCCGCTTCTAGCGAGGAGCCCGGTCGCGGCCCGGCGCAACCGCTACACTGGCGCGGTGCCGATCTACCGCCTCTCCCGCGCGCCCGTCTTTCCCGAGCCCCGCGAGGCGGAGTCGGACGGGCTCCTGGCCGTGGGCGGGGACCTCTCCCCCGAGCGGCTCCTCCGGGCGTATGCGGCCGGGATCTTCCCCTGGTACTCCGGCGGCAGCCCGATCCTCTGGTGGTCGCCCGACCCGCGCATGGTGCTCCTCCCCGAGTGGATGCACGTGCCGCGATCGCTCTCGCGCGCCCTGCGGCGCGGCCGCTACGACGTCCGGGCGGACACCGCGTTCTCCCTCGTCATCCGGCGCTGCGCCGAGGCGCCACGACCGGGCCAGGACGGGACCTGGCTCACCGACGAGATGGTCCTCGCCTACGAGCGCCTGCACCGGCTCGGCTTCGCGCACTCGTTCGAGGCGTGGGAGGACGGCGCGCTGGCCGGCGGGCTCTACGGCGTGTCGCTCGGCGCCGCCTTCTTCGGCGAGTCCATGTTCGCGGACCGGCCGGACGCGTCCAAGGTGGCGTTCGCGCGAGCGGTGGAGTGGCTCGCGGGCTGGGGCGTGGAGCTCGTCGACTGCCAGGTGCGCACCGAGCACCTCGCCCGCTTCGGCGCGCGCGAGATGGCGAGGGAGGAGTTCCTCGACCGGCTGGAGCGGGCGCTGGCGAAGCCGACGCGCCAGGGGCTCTGGGAACTGCCGCCGGCGCCGCGCGATCCGGCTGCCTGAACGGGGCCGCGGGTCCCGCCGGGGGCCGCTCGCGCCGGGTCGACGGCCTGCGCGCCGGGCGGGGCGTCCGCAGATTCGTTAAGATGGAGCGTCATGGCCGAGCGCACCCGGAACCCGGGCGACACGGCTGTCGCGATCCCGAAGACCAGGACCGCGAGGAAGGTCGCAAAGCCGCCGCTCTACAAGGTTCTGTTGCACAACGACGACTACACGACCATGGAATTCGTGGTTGAGGTCCTCCGCGCTGTCTTCCATCATGACGTCGAGCGCGCGACGCGCATCATGCTGCACGTCCACCAGCGGGGCGTGGGCGTGGCGGGCACGTATTCGATGGAGGTCGCGGAGACCAAGGCCGAGAAGGTGATGTCGATGGCGCGAGCGGCGGAGTTCCCGCTCCTCTGCACGGTCGAGCCGGAGTAGCGATGGTGACGGTCACGAAGGAGCTTCAGCTCACGCTGCAGGCCGCGGTCGCGGAGGCGAAGAAGCGGCGCCACGAGTACGTCACGCTGGAGCACCTGCTCCACGCGATGACGAAGGACAAGGTCGCGACGGAGATCCTCCTCGCCTGCGGCGCCGATCTCGAGCTCCTGGCGAAGGAGCTCGAGGACTACCTCGACCGCACGCTCGAGAGCCTCCCGCACCGCACCCAGGACCCGGAGCAGACCGCCGCCTTCCAGCGCGTGCTGCAGCGCGCCGCCTGGCACGTGCAGGGCTCCGGCCGCACGGAGCTGAACGCCGGCGACGTGCTCGTCGCCATCACCCGCGAGCGCGGCTCGCACGCCGTCTACCTGCTCGAGCGGCAGGGCGTCCGGCGGCTCGACATCCTCTCCTACATCTCGCACGGGATCGCCAAGGACGGCGGCGGTTCCCCCGACGAGGAGGGCGAGGGCGGCGGCGCGAGCGAGGGCGGCGAGGAGGGGCCGCGCACGGTGCGCGACCCGTTCCGCACCTTCACCGTCAACCTGAACGAGCGGGCGGCCAAGGGCCAGATCGATCCCCTCATCGGCCGCAGGGCGGAGATCGAGCGCACCGTCCAGGTCCTCTGCCGGCGCCGCAAGAACAACCCGGTCTTCGTGGGCGAGCCGGGGGTGGGCAAGACCGCCATCGTCGAGGGCCTGGCGCTCGCCATCCACGAGAAGCGCGTGCCCAAGGTGCTGGAGGACGCGAAGATCTTCTCGCTCGACATGGGCGCGCTCCTCGCCGGCACCAAGTTCCGCGGCGAGTTCGAGCAGCGGCTCAAGGGCGTCATCGCCGGCGTGAAGAAGACGCCCGGCGCCATCCTCTTCATCGACGAGATCCACACCATCGTCGGCGCGGGGGCCACCACCGGCTCGTCGATGGACGCCTCGAACCTGCTCAAGCCCGGCCTCGCCTCCGGCGAGCTGCGCTGCATCGGCTCGACCACGTTCCACGACTACAAGCAGACCTTCGAGCGCGACCACGCGCTGGCGCGCCGCTTCCAGAAGATCGAGGTGCACCAGCCCACCGTCGAGCAGTCGGTGAAGATCCTGAAGGGCCTGAAGAAGGTGTACGAGGAGCACCACGGCGTCACCTTCAGCGACAAGGCCCTGCGCGCCGCGGCGGAGCTGTCGGCCAAGCACATCAACGACCGCCAGCTGCCCGACAAGGCCATCGACGTGCTCGACGAGGCCGGCGCCGCCGACCGGATGCGCGCCGAGGGCAAGCGCCGCTTCAAGATCACCGCGCGCGACGTGGAGCGGGTGGTCGCCAAGATCGCGAAGATCCCGGAGCGCACCGTCTCGGCCGACGATCAGGCGGCGCTCGCCCAGCTCGAGCCCGAGCTGCGCAAGGTCATCTACGGGCAGGACAAGGCCATCGAGGCCATCGCCAGCGCCATCAAGCTGTCGCGATCCGGGCTGGCCAGCCCCGAGCATCCCATCGGCAACTTCCTGTTCTCGGGTCCGACCGGCGTCGGCAAGACCGAGCTGGCGAAGCAGCTGGCGCGCATCCTCGGGGTGGAGTTCCTCCGCTTCGACATGACCGAGTACCAGGAGAAGCACACCGTCTCGCGCCTCATCGGCGCGCCGCCCGGCTACGTCGGGTTCGACCAGGGCGGGCTCCTCACCGACGCCATCCGCAAGACGCCCTACGCCGTGCTCCTCCTCGACGAGATCGAGAAGGCGCACCCCGACATCTACAACATCCTCCTCCAGGTGATGGACCACGCCACCCTCACCGACAACAACGGGCGGAAGGCCGACTTCCGGCACATCGTGCTCGTCATGACGACGAACGCCGGGGCCCACGAGCTCTCCGCGCGCCGGCTCGGCTTCGGCGCCGACGCGCAGAACCCCGGCAACGCGCGCAGCGCGATCGAGAAGACCTTCAGCCCCGAGTTCCGCAACCGCCTCGACGCGTGGGTCGCCTTCGACAGCCTGCCGAACGAGGTCATCCGCAAGGTGGTCGACAAGCTGGTGCGCGAGCTCGCGGATCAGCTCCGCGAGAAGAACATCGAGCTGGAGCTCACGGACGAGGGGCGCGGCTGGCTGGCGGAGAAGGGCTTCGACAGGGCGATGGGCGCACGGCCGATGGGGCGCCTCATCCAGAACGAGATCAAGAAGCCGCTGGCGGAGAAGATCCTGTTCGGCGAGCTGAAGGGCGGCGGCAAGGTCCGCGTCGGCGTCCGCGGCGAGGGCCTCGCGCTCGAGGTGGTGCCGGCGCCGGCGCCCGCGGAGCCGCTGCCGGTCTAGGCGCTGCGACGCCGCGCCGGCGGCGGGATCACGTCTCGGCGCTCGCGCGCGGGGCCGGCGACGCGAGCAGGTACCGCAGCACGCGGCGGTGGTGCTCCC
>DASTGH010000248.1:0-4212 GCA_035719345.1 Anaeromyxobacteraceae bacterium | reverse complement strand
GCAGCGCAATTGGCGTTGCGGGCCGTGCGCAGCGTCTCCTCCGGGGCCTCGGCGCGCTCCGCCGCCTCGTCGGCGTCGCGCACGAAGCGCGTCAGCCGGTCGCGCGGGCCGTGCACCGCGATGGCGGCCGCGGCCTGCCCGGCGCGCGCCAGCTCGCGGACGGCGCGCAGCACCCGCCGCCCGCCTTCGCCCCGATCCACCACGGCCACCCGCCCCAGCCCGACCTTCTCCATCGCTTCGTCCTCGTCGCCTCGGTTGCGGAGCGCCGCGGCGCGCGAGGCGGCGGCGCCAGAGTCAGGGGACTCCGGAGAGGCGAGTGCGCCTTATTAGCACCGGTCGGGTCGAACGCACCGCTTACGCCGCAACCGGGGTGCGACACGATGCGTCACCAGGCGTGCGCGCGGCTGCCCGCGTGGACCTGATCGCGCTCGCAGATCGGTGCGGGAGGTGCGGCGACGGGTCGCGGGAGGGCCGTCAGCGGGCGAGGTTAACATCGTTAACATGAGCACGCCGACCGAAGCGCTCCCACCCCGGCAGCGGCTGCGCCGCACGCTCCTGCTCGCGTTCCTGCTGCTGTTCCCGCTCACCTTCAACTACTACTCGCCGGCGCTGCCGGTGTACGGCGCGCTGGAGCGCGTCGCGCCGTTCAGCCTCGCCTTCTGGATCGCCTGGACGGCGGCGGGCCTCGTCCTGGGCCGCGCCGCCTGCGGCTGGATCTGTCCCGTCGGCGCGCTGCAGGAGCTGTGGGACGGGGCCTGCGGGCGGCGGAGGGTGGCGGTGGGGCGCGCGGGCGCGGTGCGCTGGCTGCTCTGCGCCGCCTGGGTCGGCGCCATCGTTTGGGCGGTGCGGAGGGGCGGCGGGCTCGCCCGCTTCGACCCGCTCTACAAGACGGAGCACGTGGTCTCCTGGGACGACCTGCACGGCGCCTACGTCTACGTCGCCATGTTCGGCCTCGGGACGCTCCTGGCGGTGGCGCTGGGGAAGCGCGGGTTCTGCCGCGCGCTGTGCTGGTGGGCGCCGCTCAACACCGCCGCCGCCCGCGCCGCCTCGGCGCTCCGCCTCCCGGTGCTGGGGCTCGCCGGCGATGCGGAGCGCTGCCGCGGCTGCGACCGATGCCGCTCCGCCTGCCCTGCCGGCCTCGACGTGCGCGCCATGGTCGCTGGCGGCGCGCCGGGCGGTCCGGAGTGCGTGCTGTGCGGGAGCTGCGTGGACGCGTGCCGCACGGGCGCCGTGCGCTTCGCCGCGGGACGCCATGCCCGGCACCCGTGAGGCGATCGTGGCCGCCGCACGCGACCTCCTCCTCGACGAGGGGCTCGCCGCGGTGACCATGCGCCGCGTCGCGGAGCGGGTGGGCGTCTCCGCCACCGCGCTCTACCGCCACTACGCCGACAAGGAGGCGCTGCTCGCCGCGGCGGTGGCGGACGGCGCGCGCGAGCTGGCGCGGGCCTTCGCCGAGGCGGCGCGGGCGGGCGGCGCGCGCGAGGCGCTGCGCGAGACGGGCCGGGCGTACCTGCGCTTCGCCTTCGAGCACCCCCGCGACTACCAGCTGCTGTTCATGGCCTGGGACGAGCTGCCGGTGGCGGCGCCGCGCGACCCGCGCCGGTACGGGCCGGCGCTCGAGCTGCTCTTCCAGCGGGTGGAGGCGTGCCGCGCCGAGGGGCTCATCGCCCAGGACGAGGACGCGCTCGAGGTGGTCATGCTCTGCTGGTCGGTGGTGCACGGCCTCGCCTCGCTCTGGCTCGCCGGCGGCGCGAGGGGCCGCATGGGCGAACGCGAGTACCGGCGCGTGTGCGACGCCGTGCTCGATCGCGCGCTGCAGGGCGTGCTCCGGCGCCCCCCTCGGCGGAGCTGACGGCGGCGGTCACGCACCTGCTGGTGACGCCGGCGGGCGCGCCTGCCGCGCTGCGGCGCGAGCCGGCGGCGTCCGCCTGATGCGCGGCGGCGTGGCGGGCGCCGGCCCGGCGTGCGAGGCTCTCGCCTCCCCTCGCCCGGAGCGCCCATGGACGCCCTCGCCTTCGACGTGTACGGCACGCTCGTCGACCCGCTCGCCATGGCCGGCCCGCTGCGCGAGGTCGCCGGCGAGCGGGCGGCGGAGGTCGCCGCCGTGTGGCGGCAGAAGCAGGTCGAGTACGCGTTCCGGCGCGGGCTCATGAGCGCGTTCCAGCCCTTCGAGACCTGCACGGCGCAGGCGCTCGAGTTCGCGGCGCGGAGCGCCGGGGTGGCGCTCGGCACGGAGGCGCAGGCGGCGCTGCTCGCCGCCTACCGGCGCCTGCCCGCGTTCGACGACGCGCGCGAGGGGCTGGAGCGGCTGCGCGCCGCCGGGCGCGTGGCGGTCGCCTTCTCCAACGGCTCCCCGGGTCCGGTGCGCGACGTCCTCGGTCACGCCGGGCTCCTCGAGCTCCTCGCCGACGTGGTGAGCGTGGCCGAGGTCCGCACCTTCAAGCCGCACCCGCTCGTCTACCTGCACCTGGCCGAGCGCGTGGGCCGGGCGCCGCGCGAGACCTGGCTCGTCTCCTCCAACGCGTGGGACGTGCTCGGCGCGAAGGCGGCGGGACTCCGTGCGGCATGGGTGCGCCGCTCGCCCGGCGCGGTGATGGATCCATGGGGCGTGGAGCCGGACCTCTCCGTGGCCGACGTCAGGGAGCTGGCGGCGCGGCTCGGCTAGGCCACTGTCGCACGTCGAGCGCTCGTGATGCGACCTGGCAGCCGCGCCTCTCCCCGCTCCAGGCCTGAAGACTCCCGGTATCGACCCAACCGGGAGTGAAATTAGAGCTTGACGCGAGTTTGCTCGAAGTGCGTCCCGCGCCGCGCGATCTCCCGGGAAGTGCCTCCAGGATGCGCCGCACAGGCGCCTTCGCACGCCCGCCGTCGCCGAGCCCGACGCCGGCGCCGCGCCCCGAAGAACGCGCGCAGACCTTCGGCCGCGCGCACATGACAGGTACCGGCGGCGAGGTGAGCGCGAGGCCATTTCTCCCGGCGGAAGTGCCGCGGCGGGGATCGCGTCCGAGGGGCGACCGCGCGACCCGGAGCTGTTCCCGCCCGGCGCACCTCCGTAGGCCGATCGCACGGTCACGCTTTGAAAGTGCGGCCCGCCAGGCAATGTCGCCGGTCCTTCGGCGGACGTTCGCGCCACGGCGCCGCCGCCCGCGCCGGAAGTCGTCGCGGCCGATCGCCGGCGCCGTCAGGTCCACGCGTACGAGAAGCGACGCTCGGCCCGCGTCGGATCATCGCTACGTGGCCGGCGTTGCGGCTAGCGCAGCTCGTCCCGCAGCTGCCGGGCCCAGCCCATGGCCATGCCGTACACGAGGTGCGCCGCGAACCAGGTGAACGGCATCGATCGGGCGAGCTCCCAGAGCGGCGGGTCGAGGAAGCGCGCCGCGACGAAGGTCATCACCACCCACGCGCCGATCGCGAACAGGATCCCCGCGCCGACGCTCGCCATGGGCCCGGTCCGCTCCCGCACCGCGATGGCGGTGAAGGCGACCCCGATGCACACCGAGACCGCACCGTGCACGAGCAGCCCGAGCACCGTCGCGCCGGAGCCGCCGCCGAGCGCACCGCGCCGCAGCAGCACGCCTGCGAACGCCTTCACCGGCGCGAGGAACCCGGGGCCGAGCCAGCCCGACGCGACGCACAGGAAGAACAGCATCGCCCCGCCGGCGATGAGCCCGGTCACCACGCCCGCCTCGACCAGCGCCGCCGCCGCCCCGCGGTGCCGCTCCGCCGCCGCTTCCCCCCGCGCCATGATCGTCCTCCTCCTCACGGACGGTGGGCACCGCGCCCCGGGCCGTCAGCCCCGGGGCGCTCGAGCCCGTCGCTCCACGCCGTGGCCGCGGGCTAGCGCTCGACGGGCACGCGCTCGGCGCGCGCCCGCGCCTCGCCCATGCGCGACAGCGCCTCGCCGCCCACCGCCTCGACGCAGAGCGACGCCGCGGCCGCGCCGAGCCGCGCCGCGTCGGGCGGCTCGGCCCCGCCGGCGAGCGCCAGGAAGAAGCCGGCGGAGAACACGTCGCCGGCGCCCGTCGGATCCACCTCGCGCGTGGGGTAGGCGCCCACGTGCACGGTGCGGCCGCGCACGATGACCTCGCAGCCTTTGGGCCCATGGGTGAAGGCCACGATCCGCACGTGGCGCGCCAGCCGGCCGACGAGGTCGCCTTGGCCCTTCACGTCGTCCTCCCCCAGGACCGCGGCGTCCACCCCGGCGAGCTCCTC
>DASTGH010000247.1:0-8543 GCA_035719345.1 Anaeromyxobacteraceae bacterium | reverse complement strand
GAGGCGCCGGTACAGGCGCACCTCCGCGCCAGGCAGCGGCGCGCCGGCGGCGGTGACCAGCACCTCGAGCGCGCCGTCGGACGGGAACGAGTTCGAGGGCGGGGTGGACTTCTGGCCGCCCTCCGGCGGCCAGAGGCGGGGACGCGAGGGTTCGGCGGCCGAACGGCCGTCGAACCCGAAGGAGGACGGGGCCGAGGTCGCGGCGCCGCGATCGCCGGAGGCGCCCCGCAGCAGCAGGCCCGCGGCGATCGCCAGGGCGAGCACGGCCAGCGCGGCGGCGAGGAGGGCGCGGCGGGAACGCATGCGGGGCGCGGCCGGTACGGCCGGCGCCGAGTCTACGTCGTGAGCACGATCTTCGCGACCTCGGACGGGGCGCCGAGCCGCATGGGCGGCCCCCAGAACCCGGTGCCGCAGGAGACGTAGACGTGGCCGTCGCCGTGCCGGTAGAGGCCCCGCGAGTAGGGGTAGACGGCGCCCACCACGAGGCTCCACGGGAAGATCTGGCCGCCGTGCGTGTGGCCGGAGAGCTGCAGCTCGACGCCGCTCGAGACCGCCTCCGGGACCCCGCGCGGCTGGTGCGCCAGCAGGACCAGGGAGCGGTCCGGGTCGCGACCGCGCAGCGCGTCCTCGAGCGCCGGCCAGCGGCCGTCCTCGCCGTGCGCGACGCTCCAGTCGTCGACGCCGGCCAGATCGATCGAGGCGCCACCGGGGCCGCGGTCGCCGAGCACGGCGCGCTCGTTGCCGAGCGTGCGGATTCCGAGCCGCCGCAGCTCGGCGAGCCAGGGGCGCACGCCCGCGTAGTACTCGTGGTTCCCGGTGACGAAGTAGACGCCGTGCGGCGCCCGCAGCCGGGCGAGGTGCTCGGTGGCGCGGCGCAGCTCCGGCACGGTGCCGTCGACGAGGTCGCCCGTGATCACGATGGCGTCGGGCCGGAGCCCGTTCGTCAGGTCGACGACGCGCCGGACCTCCTTCTCGCCGATGGTCGGCCCGACGTGGAGGTCGCTGATCTGCGCCAGCGTGAACCCCGAGAGCTGCGGCGGGAGGCGGCGGAGCCTCACCGGCACCTCCTTCACCTCGGGCTCCCCGGTGGCGCTGCGCACGGCGCGCGCCGTGGCGCCGCCCGCGGCGAGGAGGGCGCCGCCCGCGACGGCGCGCGCCACGAACAGGCGGCGCGACGGATCCGCGGGCTCCGGCGTCCGGTTCGCCGCCAGGTCGATCGCCCAGCGCGCCCCCGCCGCGGCGAGCCGCAGGAGGTCGGCCGCCAGCACGGCGCAGAAGAGGAGGAACGCTGCGCCCATCCAGGTGTAGAGGACGGCGGCGAGCGCCCGCGTCGTGCGGAACGGCAGGCGGCGGGCCACGATCATCCCGGCGGGCACGGCCACGGCCGCGAGGGCGAGGAAGATCGCGGCGGCGCGGCGGCCCGCCTCGGGCAGCCCCGTGTCCCGGGCGAGGCGGGTCCACAGGTAGAAGTGCATGCCGCCGAACACGGCCAGCATGACGAGGAGGAAGAGGAGGAACGTGGTCGTGCGCGTCACGGGAGCCCTCGGCCATAACGTGCGGCATCGCCCGCTGCCGCACCGCGGCGGGCGGGGCCTGGCCGCCGCGGTCGCGGCTGTCGCGCTCGCGGCGTGCGGGAGCGGCGGGGCGGGAGGGGGCTCGCCCGGCGCCGGCCCGGTCCTCGCGCTCACGACCGCTCAGGACGGGCTCGGGCAGGTCACCGACGTCGCCTTCCTCCCCGACGGGCGGTGGGTGATCACGGAGAAGGACGGCGCGGTGAAGGTGCGGGACACCGCGGGCACGGTCCACGTCGCCGGCACGTACTCGGTGGACACGGCGAGCGAGAAGGGCCTCCTCGGCGTGGCGGTGGACCCGGCCTTCGCCACGACGCACCGGATCTTCCTCTACTACTCGGCGTCGGACGCGGCCGGCGGGACGGACGCCGACCGCCAGCGCGCCGTCTCCGTGGCGCTCGCGGCCGACGGGACGCTCGACCGCGCCGGGAGCGAGCGCGTCCTCGTGAAGGGGCTGCGCGGGCCTGCGAACCACGACGGTGGCGCGCTCGCCGTCGGTCCGGACGGAAAGCTCTACGTCGGCGTCGGTGACTCCGGGTGCAACACGGGCGCGCCGCCGGAGCCCCCCTCCACCCCCGACAACTTCTTCGCGACCTGCCTCACGAGCGGCAACGGCAAGATCCTGCGCGTCGACCTCGACGGCAACGTGCCCGCGGACGGGCCGCTCGCGGGCGTGAGCGCCGCCACGGCCTGCGGGCCGAGCTGCGGGGTCGCGCCCAGCTCGCTCGCGCCGCCGCGCCCCGACCTCTGGGCGTGGGGGTTCCGCAACCCGTGGCGCTTCTGGTTCGACCCCGCGACCGGGCTCCTGTGGGTGGGCGACGTGGGCGAGGCGAGCTACGAGGAGATCACGGTCGCGCTCCCCGGCCGCCACCACGGCTGGCCCTGGCGCGAGGGAAAGCACGGGTGGCCCATCGCCAAGTGCCGCGAGACGGTGCCGGACACGGGCGACTGCGTCGAGCCGGTGTACGAGTGCCGGCACGGGGCGGCGGCGGCGGGCGTCGACGGCGACTGCCAGTCGATCACCGGCGGTCTCATCGTCGACACGGAGCGCTGGCCGGCGTCGGCGCGTGGACGGTACTGGTTCTCCGACAACGTGAACGGGAGGGTGTGGAGCGCGGCCGTGACCGCCGACCGCCGCGGCATCGTCGCCGGGTCGCGCCGAGAGGAGGCGCGCATCGACGGCGGAGCGGCTGTCTCCCTCCGGCTCGGGCCGGAGGGAGACCTCTACCTCGTCGTGCTGCCTGGGCGCATCCTGAAGCTCGGGCCGTGATCGCTCAGTAGCGGGTCATGCCCAGCTCGGCCCAGCGGTGGTCCAGCTCCGCGCGGCGGCCGGCGTACCAGGCCTCGAACCGGTCCCGGCGGACGGGGTTGCCGTGCCACGTCGCGTAGAAGTTGGCGCGGGCGTCGTCCAGGCGGCGGTACTCGGCGCGGAGCTCCCGGACCTGGGCGCCGCGGTTCCAGTACACGGGACGGACGGGAGCGTAGGCGGGCGCGGGGCGCGCCGCGGGGTAGGCGGGCGCGACGACGACGCGGGGGGGGACCACGATCGGCGCCGGCGCGACCACCACCGGTGCGGCGCGGTCGCAGTCGCGGTCGCGGCGGGCGTGATCGCGGTCGCCGTCGTGATCGGCGCGGGCGGGCAGGGCGACGAGGGCGAGGGCGAGGCCGGCGGAGAGGGTCAGGGCGCTGCGGAGCGTGCGGTTCATGTGTTCCTCCGTGTTCGGAGGAAGGACGGCCGGGCGCGCGAGAAATTCAAGGCCGGGTTTTCGCCAGCTTCCGCCAGGTTCGCGCACGCGCGCGGCTTTCCCGCGCGCTATCTTGCGCTCTCCATGGACCGGACCTTCGCCGTGCTGGGCGCATTCTCGGGGCTCGTCGGGGTGGCCGCGGGAGCGTTCGGCGCGCACGCGCTCCGCGCGCGGCTCGCGCCCGACCTGCTCGCCGTCTTCCACACCGGCGCGCAGTACCAGATGTACCACGCGCTCGCGCTGCTCGCGGCCGGTTGGGCCTCGGCGCGCTGGCCGGGCGGTGCCGGCGCCGCCGCCGGCTGGTGCTTCCTCGCCGGCACCGTGCTCTTCTCCGGCAGCCTCTACGCGCTGGCGCTCTCCGGCGTGCGCGCGCTCGGCGCCGTGACCCCGCTCGGCGGCGTGGCGTTCCTGGCCGGCTGGGCCTGCCTCGCCTGGGCGGCGCTGCGCGGCTGAACACCTCGCTTCAGCGCCGGCGCCTCCCTCGAGCTCGTCCCGGTCAGTCCCGGACGAGCGGCAGCCCCGCCCCCGCCCAGGCGACGGTCCCGCCCTCGACGCTGTACACCCGCTCGCGCCCGATCGACGAGGCGATGGAGGCGGCGGTGAGGCTGCGCAGGCCGTGGGCGCAGACGAAGGCGACCCCGTCGCGCGGCGCGTGGCGGCGCGGGTCGCGCGCCAGCTCGGCGAGCGGCACGTGCCGCGCGCCTTCGATGTGGCCGCCCGCCCACTCGTGCGGCTCGCGCACGTCCACGAGGTCGATCTCGCCGGAGGCGAGCAGCGCCTGCGCCTCGGCGGGCGTGAGGGAGCGGATGGGCATGGCCCGGTGTTAGCGCGGCGCCGGCGGCCGCGCTCATCGGGCCGCCCTCACCGCGCCGCGGCGAGCCGCGCCTTCTCGAACTCGTCGCCCGGCGTCCAGCGCGGCATGTCGGGCGCGTTCGCGACGCGGAGCCCGACCACGAGCTGGAGCTGCGCGTCCTGCACCGCGCCCGAGAGGTCCCAGCGCTCCGGCGAGGGCGGGTACTCGTCCGAGGGCTGGTGGTAGTGCAGCCGCTCGTACTCCTTCTGCCGCTCCTCGCCCCAGCCGGCCGGGCGCCCCACGTAGCCGGGCCCGCCGCGCACCGCGACCGTCGGCACGCCGACCTGCGCCAGCTCGAAGTGGTCCGAGCGGTAGAACGATCCGCGGTCGGGGAACGGATCGCCGTGGACGGCGCGGCCCTGCGCCGCCGCCACGTCGCGCACGATGGCGTCGACCGAGGATTTGCCCAGGCCGAGCACGCCGAGGTCGGTGGTGCGCCCGTGCACGTTCACGGCGTCGAGGTTCACCACCGCCGCCAGGCGGCCGGCCGGCGCGGGCGGGTTGCGCGCGAACCAGCGCGCGCCGAGGAGCCCCTTCTCCTCCGCCGCCGTGAAGACGAAGAGCATCGACCGGCGCGCGGGTGACGCCGCCGCGGCGCGGGCGATGGCGAGCACCGTGGCGCAACCCGAGGCGTTGTCCACCGCGCCGTTGTGGATGGCATCGGTGGCGGGAGGCGTCGGCCGGGAGATGCCGAGGTGATCGTGGTGGGCGGTGTAGACGACGTACTCCTTGGCGAGCGCCGGGTCGGTGCCGGGGAGGAGCCCGACCACGTTGGCGCTGGGCGTGGTGGTGCGCGTCACCGGCATGTCGAGGTCGACCTTCACGCCGAGCGGCTCGGCCCCGTGGCCCTTGCGCGCGCCGTCTCGGGCGGCGCGTGTCCGCTCGTCGAGGTCCTTGCCCCCGAGCGCGAAGAGGCGCCGCGCCGCGTCCTCCGCGATCCACATCTGGGAGAGGACCCGCTTCTCGCCCGGCTCGGTCGGCAGCGCGAACTCGGTCGCGTCGTTGGCGGCGGTGAGCACCTGCCACGGGTAGGCCGCCGACGGCGTGGTGTGCACGATGATCGCGGCCGCTGCGCCGTGCCGGGCGGCGTTCTGGTACTTGTAGTCCCAGCGGCCGTACCACACCCGCACGCCCTCGCCGGCGAACGGCGGGTTGAAGTTGAGGATCACCACCACCTTCCCTGCCACGTCCGCGCCGCGGTAGTCGTCCCAGCCGCGCTCCGGAGCGGTGATGCCGTAGCCGACGAAGACCAGCTCGGCGCCGTCGAGCTTCACCCGGTCCACCTCGGCGCGCGGGTGCACCACCAGCTCCGCCGCCTTGCCGCCGCCGGTGGCGAGCGCGAGCGCGCCGCCCGGGCCGCGGAACTCGACCGCGGGCGGCACCTGTGCCACGAGCTTCACGAGCGGGACCGGCTGGAACCACGACGCGGCCGAGCCGTCCTTCCCGGGCATGCCCGGCTTCAGGCCGGCCGCCTCGAGCTGCGCGGCGAGGTACTCGATGGCGAGCGCGTCGCCGCGCTCGCCGGGTGCGCGCCCCTCGAGCAGGTCGTGCGAGAGGAAGCGGAGGTGGCCCGAGATCTCGTCCTCGCGGACGCGGTCGGCGGCCGCCTGCTCGGCCGGGGAGAGCCGCGGGGCCGCGGCCGGTGGAGCCGCCGGGGCGGGCGCTGTCGCGGCGGCCATCGCGGCGCAGGCGAGCGCTCGGAATACACGGTCGGTGCGGGGCATGGGGCGCATCGTAACCGGTCGCCCGCCTCCCCGCCCGGACATGAGTGGCGGGGGGTGGCTCGCCGGCGACGCGGGCCCTGCTGATCCCAGGATCAGCGCTCGCGCCGATGCGAGCGGTCCGCTCCTCCATTGCGCGGTACCGGGCCTTCGGGGAGACTCGCGCCGCCATGACGCTGGAGCCGCCCGTGAACGACGTCGCCCGCCCTGCGGTCCTCGACGACCGCTCCCTGCTCGGCCACCCCCGCGGCCTCGGCCTGCTCTTCGTCGTCGAGATGTGGGAGCGGTTCTCGTACTACGGGATGCGTGCCATCCTCGTGCCCTACCTGGTGCAGGCGGCGGCGTTCCGGACCGCCGACGCCAACAATCTGTACGGGACCTACACCAGCCTCGTGTACCTGACGCCGCTCGTCGGCGGCTACCTCGCCGATCGGGTCATCGGGACGCGCCGCTCGCTCGTGCTCGGCGGCGGCGTCATCGCGCTCGGCCACTTCGCGCTCGCGCTGCCCGGGATGGCCGCGTTCTACTCCGGGCTCGGGCTCATCATCGCGGGCACCGGCTTCTTCAAGCCCAACGCCGCCGCCATGGTGGGCCAGATGTACCGCCCCGGCGACGCGCGCCGCGACTCCGGCTTCACCATCTACTACATGGGCGTGAACGCGGGCGCCTTCCTCGGCCCGCTGGTGGTCGGCTTCCTCGCCGAGAGCCCCGGCTTCGGCTGGCACTGGGGGTTCGCCGCGGCCGGTATCGGCATGGTGATCGGCCTCATCGTGTACCTGTGGGGCCGCGACCGTTACCTGCCGGGCATCGGGGTCCACCTGCCCGCGGCGCGCGCCGCGGGCGAGGCGCACCCGCAGTCGCACGAGCGCACCGTGCCGCACGCCGCGGCGGGAGGCGCCGTCGGCCTGGCCGTGGCGTGGCTCGCGGCCGGCGCGGCGATCCTGCCGCTGGTCATGGGCGCGACCATCGGCGCTGCCGTGGCGGTGACGGTGCTCGGCACGCACGGGGACGAGCGGAAGCGGGTCCTCGCCATCTTCCTGGCGGCGTTCTTCGTCGTGTTCTTCTGGGCGGCCTACGAGCAGGCCGGGAGCTCGATGAACCTGTTCGCGTTCCGCAACACCGCGCTTCCGCACCTCCTCGCCTGGCTCCCCGTCGAATCGCTGCGGAGCTGGCGCATGCCGGCCTCGTGGTTCCAGTCGTTCAACCCCGTCCTCATCCTCGTCTTCGCGCCCGCCTTCGCGGCGCTGTGGTCCGCCCTGGGGCGCCGCGGGCGCGAGCCCTCGACGGCGACCAAGATGGTGCTCGGCCTCGCCCTGCTCGGGATCGGGTTCGTCTTCATGGCGGCAGGCGGGCGGCGGGCCGACGGCGGCGTGCTGGTGAGCCCGATGTGGCTCGTCCTGGCGTACGCCTTTCACACCTGGGGCGAGCTCTGCCTCTCGCCGGTCGGGCTCTCCTACGTCTCGCGGATGGCGCCCGCGCGCTACGCCGCGCTGCTCATGGGCGCGTGGTACCTGGCGAACGCCGCCGCCAACAAGATCGCCGGCGCGCTCGCCGCGCTCACGCCCGCGCCCGGCGAAACCCGGCCGGTGTCGGCGGGCGGGCTCGCCGGCTTCCTCCAGGGCGCGAGCTCCAGCTACTTCGGGTTCTTCTCCATCTTCGTGGTCACGAGCCTGAGCGCGGCCGCCGTCATGCTGCTCTTCGTCCCGCTCCTCAACCGGCTCGCCGGCACGGCGCGGACGCCGAGCGTTCGGGCGCCCTGACGCCCGCCCCATCGAGCGGTCCCGGCCGGGTGGCGCCCGCAGGGCCGGCGCCCGCGCGGACGTCCTTCCGGGGACGAGCGGATTGCGGGTTGCGGACACCGGCGCCGCCGGTCATACGGACCGTCCCGACCACCGCGCTGGGCGGTGCCAGGAGAAGGAGAAGCCGATGAAGCTCGTACTGCGTGCCATGACCGCGCTCGCCCTGGTGGGCCTCGCCGCGCCTGCGTTCCCGTGCGGGGACAAGACCGAGACGCACGCCTCGACCAAGGCGAGCAGCGATTCGAAGGGCACGGTGGCGAAGGCCGAGAAGAAGGACGCGAAGAAGGACAAGGCCGCGGCCAAGACCGCGACGAACTGATCCCGGAGCCCTCGCTCAGGGGTCACGGGGGGCCCGCCGGTGCGCGCCGGCGGGCCTTTTTTCATGCGGAACGGGCATGGGTTCACGATCCGTCTACCCCGCCCGCAGCCCCCCCGCCTCCGCCTGCACCCCATCCACCCACGCCACCCTGTTTCCCATGGTGGCCGGCACCCTCGCCCCCGGCGTCAGGATCCCCACCAGGTTCAGCGGGTCCGCCGCGGACAGCTCCACCCGCTCCTCGCCGGCGCGCGGCGCGCGGCGGGTGGCGCGGAGCGCGTCCACCGCGTCGGGGAGCGCGAACTGCTCGCCCGAGAACGCGGCCGCGAAGCGCCCGCCGCGGATCTCGCCGCGCGCCTCCAGCCGCCGGTACACCGGCGCCAGCTCGCGCCACGGCGGCGCCGACGCCTCCCGGGCGAGCAGGTCGCGGAAGACGACGCCCCAGCGCGCCAGGAGCTGGCGCGCCAGCCGCTCGATCACCTCGCGCGCGTCGGGGGCGCGCGGCAGGAGCGACCAGCGGCCGCCCAGCGTCGCCGGC
>DASTGH010000246.1:0-6067 GCA_035719345.1 Anaeromyxobacteraceae bacterium | reverse complement strand
GATCCGTGTAGATCCGCCCGCATGACCTCGCTCTCCGTGCTCGTCCCCGTCTACAACGAGGAGCACCTCGTCGCGGCCTCGCTGGGCAGGCTCGGCGTCCTGGAGACCAGCGGCGTGCTCTCCCGGATCCAGGTGATCGTGGTGGACGACGGGTCCCGGGATGCGACGGCGGAGGAGCTGGCGCGGTTCCGGCGCGCCGAGGGCCTGGTGGCGCAGGACGGGGGTCCTGCCGCGCCGGGCGCGACCCTGCGCCGCCCCGGGTCCAAGCTCGAATGGATCTTCGTCCGGCACGAGCGGAACTCGGGGAAGGGGAAGGCCATCCAGACGGCGCTCTCGCACGCGGACTGCGAGATCTCGGTGATCCACGACGCCGACCTCGAGTACCACCCGAAGGACCTCCTCCGCATCGTCGACGTGTTCGAGGCGGAGCACGCCGACGCCGTCTTCGGCTCGCGCTTCGCCGGCGCGCACGCCCGGCGCGTGCTGCTGTTCCGGCACGAGATCGGGAACCGCCTCCTCACCTTCCTCACCAACGTCGCCACGAACCTGAACCTCACGGACATGGAGACCTGCTACAAGGCGATGAGGACGGACCTCCTCAAGTCCATCCCCCTCGTCTCGAACGACTTCCGCATCGAGCCCGAGCTGACCATCAAGCTCGCGAAGAGGGAGGCGCGCATCTTCGAGGTGCCGATCAGCTACTCGGGGCGCGGCTACCAGGACGGAAAGAAGATCGGCTGGCGCGACGGCGTCCGCGCGCTCGGCGCGATCGCGCGCTTCTCGCTGTCGGACGCGATCTACGCCCGCGACGCCTACGGGAGCGCCATCCTCGCCCGGCTCGCGCGCGCGCCCCGCTTCAATGCCTGGATGGCCGACGTCATCCGGCCGTTCTGCGGCTCGCGCGTCCTGGAGATCGGCAGCGGCACCGGAAACCTCACCCGCCGTCTCACGCCGCGCAAGCGTTACGTCGCCAGCGACGTGAACCCCCTCTATCTGCAGACGCTGGAGCAGCTCCGATCGGACCGGCCGTACCTCGAGGCGCGGTACTGCGACGTCACCGACCTCGAGTCGTTCCCGCGCGAGGAGGCCGACTTCGACACCGTGGTGTGCCTCAACGTCATCGAGCACGTCGACGACGACCGGCGCGCGCTCGAGAACCTCCGTGCAGTGCTCGAGCCCGGCGGCCGCGCCATCGTGCTCGTGCCGCACGACCCGCGCGCCTTCGGCACGCTCGACGAGGTGCTCGGGCACCGCCGCCGGTACACGGAACCGTCGCTGCGGGACGTCGCCGAGGCCGCCGGGTTCGAGGTGGAGCGGATCGTCCCGTTCAACCGCGTCGGCTCACCGGCCTGGTGGCTGAACGGGAAGCTGCTGCGGCGACGCTCGTTCGGGCTCGTGCAGATCCTGGCGCTCAACGCGCTCACGCCGGCGTTCCGGATGGTGGACGGCGCGCTGCCGTTCCCGCCGCTGTCGCTCGTCGCGGTCCTGAGGCGTCCGGCGCAGGCCCCGGCCTCGGCCGACCCGCGCGCGTCACGGACGGACGCCGCGAGGTGAGGCGCGCGTGCGCTCCGGCAGCGGCTCGCGACAGGAAGTCTCGCTCCCTACGGGACGGTGCGACCGGACCCGCGGCGCCGCAGGCGCGCCACCGCCAGCGCCGCGACCGCCGCGAGCACCGCCATCCAGGCCAGGCCGGACGCGGCGAAGCCGTCGATCCCGCCCGCCGCGAAGACGGCGGCGGCCCGCCGGAGCGGGAACCGCCAGCTGAACCAGTGGACCGCGAAGACCAGTGGGACGCCCCCCGCCGCGCTCAGCGCGAACGTCCCGCCCTGCACCGAGGCGACCCGCACCTCGACCGGGCCGCCCTTCACGCCGCGCGGGAGGGCAAGCGAGGCACTCGCGCCATCCGTGGGCGCGAGCGTGGTCGGCGCGCACCGCGCGCCGGCGCAGACGGCCAGGTCCACGCGCGGCGTGCTGCCGGCGGTCACGGCCGTCACCTGGAGCTCGCGGTAGCCCTCGCGCACCGAGGGCAGCCGCAGGTCCACGATGGCGCCGCCCGGCAGCGGGATCGCGCCGTCGGCGCTCCCGGTCGCGAGCGCCGTCCTGCCGCTCGGGCGCTGCCGCGCCTCGCGCGCGAGCAGCACGACGGCCACGGCGAAGGGGGCGAGCACGGCGGCGGAGGCGACGAGCCTGCCAGACGTCCGCAGGGCGGGGAGGGCGGGATGCACGCCCGCCTCGTACCAGCGCGCCACGCGGGACGCAACCGCCGGTGCCGGCGCCGGACCCGCGTGGTAGAACCGCCGCCGTGCGGACGCTCGTCATCGTCCCGGCGTTCAACGAGGCGGCCAACCTGCCGCGCGTCCTCGCCGCGCTCGCGGAGCACGCCCCGGCGTGCGACGTCTGCGTCGTCGACGACGGCTCCAGCGACGCGACGTCCGACGTCGCGGCGCGGCTCGGGGCGAGGGTCCTCCGCTGCCCCGTGAACCTCGGGATCGGGGGCGCGGTCCAGACCGGGTACCTGTGGGCGCGCGACCACGGTTACGACGCCGCGGTGCAGATCGACGGCGACGGCCAGCACGACCCCGCGTTCATCGCCGACGCGCTCGCCCCGATCGCCGAGGGCCGGGCCGACGTCGTCATCGGTTCCCGGTTCCTCGGGGGGGGCGACGGGTTCCGCTCGACGCGGCTGCGACGCGCGGGGATCACCTACCTCGCCTGGTTCCTGCGGGCGCGCTGCGGCGCGCGCGTCACCGACCCGACCTCGGGATTCCGGGCGGCGGGCCGGCGGGCGATCGAGCAGTTCGCGGTCGCGTACCCCAGCGATTACCCGGAGCCGGAAGCGATCGCGCTCGCCACGCGCCGGGGCCTGAAGCTCGAGGAGATCCCGGTCAGGATGGCGCCGCGTGCGCACGGGCGCAGCTCCATCACCGCCTGGCGGACCGTGTACTACCTCGTCAAGGTCTCGCTCGCGCTCGTCCTCCTCCCGGCCGGCGACGCCCGCCACGCGCCCGATGCGGAGTCCCCACGATGACCCAGGCTCCCCTGCTCCCCCGCGAGCTCCAGCTGTTCGCGGTGGCGATCCTCGTCTCGTTCATCGCGTGGCTCGTCTACCTCATCCGCTATCACCGCCTCGGCCTGCGCGACACGCTCCTCTGGCTCACGACCACCGCCGTGGGTCTCGTCGTGACGATCGTCCCCGAGACGCTGCGCCGGGTGGCGGGCGTGCTCGGGATCGCGGTCGCGTCGAACGCGCTCTTCGCGGCGGCGTTCGTCTACGTGCTGCTGAACCTGGTGGCGATGACGGCGAGCCTTTCCGGCCAGGCGGCCCGCTCGCGGCGCCTGGCGCAGGAGTGCGCGCTCCTGCGCGCGGAGCTCGATGAGCTCCGGGAGCGGGTCGAGACCGTGGCCCCGGTCAGCCGCTGACGGGGCGGACGGCGCGCAGCAGCACGAACGCCGAGATCGCCTCGGCGACGTCGACGGGGAAGTAGCGCTTCGCGCTGATGGGCAGGGTGGGCGCGAGGAGCGCCTCGATGTCGCGGGCGGTCCGGTAATGGTCGGCCGGCTTCTGGAACCCGAACACCTTGCGCCCGACGGCGTAGAGGAGGTTCTCGGTGGGCGCGCTCACGAAGAGGCTCCCGCCCGGCGCCAGCACGCGCCGCAGCTCGACGATGCCGGGCTCGAGCACGGGGATGTGCTCGAGGACGTCGGCGCTGAAGATGGCGTCGAAGGATCCGTCGGCGAACGGCAGCGCCTCGATGCGGGCGGGCCGCACCGCGACGTTCTTCAGCCCGAGCTCCCGGACCAGCCGCTCCGCCGCGCGCACGTCGACGTCGATCGCGACCACCTCGCGCGCGGCGGCGGACAGGCTCGGCAGGAGCGCGCCCTCGCCGCACCCGCAGTCGAGGACGCGGTCGAGCCGCGCGCCCTCGGCCAGCTGGAGGAGACGCGCCAGGCGGCTCCAGAAGATCCACCGCACGACCGGGTTCGGGGTCGTGTAGATGCGCTGGTGCACGAGGTCGCCCATCCGCTCGAGCGTGCTGCGCGGGATCGGGTGCAGTCGCGGCATGGGAGGCCTCCGGGGATCACGCGTAGAAACGTGTGAGGACCCGCATCAGCGCCGCCAGGTCGACCACGACGAGCGTCAGCACGAAGGCCCACGCCGGGTCGAGGAGCGGCGAGAGGCGGGCCCCCAGCGCGCGATATCCGCACAGCAGCATGGCCGCGTGCACGGGGAAGAGCGGCAGGAGATAGCGGCCCTGCACGAACGACAACCCGTTGCTGCGCATCACCAGGAACTCGAGGAGGTACATGACGACGATGGCGTAGGCGGTCGCGACCGCGCCGAGCACGACCAGCCCGCGATCCCGCGCGCGGAGCGTCCGCCAGCCAAGCAGGACGCCCGCGCCGGCGAGGGCCACGGAGGCGAAGAGGAGGTGGTACCAGGCGGGATCGAGGTTCGTATCCACCCAGCCCCAGGTCATCCAGTACATGCGGTTCCAGATGGCGTAGAACAGCTCGCTGTCGAAGACGAAGCGACGGAGATACGCGCGCAGGCCCAGGTCGAGCCCGCTCTTCGAGAGCTGTCCGGCGGGGTTCGCGATAACCTCCAGCGCCGCCGGCCGGACGTACCACGACCAGAGCGCCGCGGTCAGCGCCGCCGGCGCGATCGCGGCCGCGGCGCGCGCCCACGACCTCCGGGCGCGCACGCCGAGCGCGGCGACGCACGCCGCGCCGAGGACGGGGAGGTAGATGCTGAACGTGGGCTTCGAGAGCACGCCCGCCACCGTCGCGATCCCGAGTGCGACCAGGGGGCCGCGCGCGCTCGGGCGCCGGCGGGCCACCGCCAGCGCAGCGAAGGACGCCGCGGCGCACGCGAACAGCGCGGCGTCGGAGTTCACGACCGACGAGAGGAAGCCCAGCATCGGCTGGACCACGCCGAGGATCCCCACCAGCAGCCCCGCCCTCCGGGAGCGGAACCACCATGCGCCCGCGAGGTAGAGCGCCCACACCGCCGCCGCGCCCCAGGCCACCGAGACGAGCCGGACGGCGAACAGCCGCTCCAGGAACGGGGCGTCGGCTCGCGCCAGGTACGCGGGCACCGCGGACGCGTAGTACAGCGGCGGGTACGTCGCCGCCGGACCGCAGCCGGTCGTCGCCCGCGACCTCGGGTCGAGGGGATCCGGAGCCGGGTGCCCGAGATCGGGGAGCTTGCGGTCCGGCTTGAACACGATGGGCTTCACCGCGGCGTCCCAGAGCGCGCGCGCCTCGAGGCTGTACGCCTGGCAGTGGATGCGCAGCTCCGGGAGCCGCCCGTGCTCGGCGATCCGCTGCACGTAGTCCATGTGGGCGGGCTCGTCCGGACCGTGGAACGGGGGGACGAAGCCTGCGAGGAACGCGCCGCGGACGAGCGCGGCCACCGCGAGCAGCGCGGGAAGCTGCGCGCGCCGCAGCCCTGCCGGAGCGCGCCTCATCGGCGGCGAAGCCCGCGGTATGCGCGGCGCGCCGCCCGGTACGGCAGGGAGCCCTGGATGTCCTGGATCAGGGTCTCCACCTCCGCGTCGTCGGCGCCGGCGCGCGCCCACGCCACGATGCGCCGCATCGCCCGGTAGGGCAGCGAGGGGGGCGGTGGCGCGGGCACGGCGGCGCGGCCGTTGGCCGCGTGGTGCACCCCTCTCCAGGGCGCGAGCTGCCTCACGCGCGCCCAGAGCCGCGGGCGCGGGGTCGCCAGCACCGCCAGGCGCGCCTCGGCGACGTTGAGCCGCTGCGTCAGCTCGCGCAGCTCGCGGGCGCTCCGGGCGAGGTCGGCGCGGAGCACGGAGACGTCGTCGGAGGCGCCGCCGGTCCGCCCCTCGGCCCCGCCCGGCGCCATCCAGGTGCGGTACGCGAGGTCGATGCCGACGAGCGATCCCGATCGCCCGGCGCCGCGCGGCCACCCCGCGGGCTGACAGTAGAGCGAGATCCCGCCGCTCGCGGCCGTCGCCTCGACCACGAGCGCCAGCTGGCGCCCCTGCTGCGTCGGCACGCCGGGGAGCTCGAACGCGAACCAGGCGTTGTCGCACGCCCGCTCGCC